>NZ_JAIXHU010000012.1:0-78134 GCF_025671395.1 Paraclostridium sp. AKS73
AGGATCAAACTCTCAAATATAATTTAAAAAGTTGTCCATCGCTCAGCTAATCATTATCTGAATATCTGGCTTGGTTGTTTGTGTTTAATTCTTTAAAAAAGAATTTATATAATTAACCTACTGTTTAATTTTCAAAGTTCTTACATTTTTTTCTACAAGTTATACTTTACCACCTCTTTTGTCTTTCGTCAACACTTTTTTTATTTATTTTATTTTTTATTTAATTATTTTTATTATATAATGAAAACGTGAACAAAAGTATATCAAATAAAGGAGTTTTAAAATGAATAAACTTGAAAATAAAGATTTAATTATTGAAGTTAAAAATACAGGCGCTGAACTAAGCCGAATATACTCTAAAACACTTAATAAAGAGTTTTTATGGGATGGAAACAAAAAGTTTTGGGGAAGACATTCTCCTATTCTATTTCCTATTGTAGGAAGACTAAAAGATAATGAAACTATTATAGATGAAAAAACATACAGTATGAATCAACATGGATTTGCTCGAGATTTCGATTTTAGTTTAATAGAAAAGGATCAAAACTCTTTAACATATAAATTAGCTTCTAATAATGAAACTAAAAAGTACTATCCTTATAAATTTGAATTATTCATTAAATATATAATCAACGAAACTGAAATTAAAGTTTGCTGGAAAGTTGTAAATACAGATTGTAATGATATATTTTTTTCAATAGGCGCTCATCCAGCTTTTAATGTTCCATTTGATAAGGATACTACTATTGACAATTACTACTTAAATTTTAAAACTAGAGATGAAGTATCTAGGTATTTATTACAAGGGCCTTTTGTTTGTAAAAATTTAAAAGCTGATAGTTTAAAATCAATTAAATTGCATCCAGAAATTTTTAAAAACGACGCTCTAATATATGATAATGTAGATGAAATTAGTATATCATCTACAAACAGTTCTACATCTATAGATGTAAAGTTTGATAATTTCCCATTTGTTGGCATTTGGTCTCCCTATAACAAAGAAGATAATACAATAGCACCTTTTGTATGTATAGAGCCTTGGTTTGGAATAGCAGACTGTTTAGATTCTAACAAAATTTTCAAAAACAAATTAGGAGTAAATCAACTATCTCCAAATAAAACTTTTGAAGCTTCTTATTCAATAACTATAAATTAATAATTTGTAATAAGAAAGGACTGAGGCAAACTAATTTCACCTAAAGTGAATTAATTTACATCAGTCCTTTTAATTTTATTTATTTATTTGACTATCCATCCAATCTATAGCCACTTGAAGTTGCTTATTTTCATCTTTTTCTTCTATTTTAGGCTTTATACCCTTTTTATTTATATAGTCTCCACTTGGAGTATAATACTGAGCTGTAGTAAGTTTATACCCCGTTCCATCATTTAAACCTCTTACAGTTTGAACTAATCCTTTCCCAAATGTAGTTGTTCCTATAGCTATTCCTCTATTGTTATCAACTATAGCTCCTGTAAGTATTTCAGATGCAGATGCACTACCTCCGTTTATAAGTAGAGCTATCGGTAAATCTAATTCTCTATCATTATCAGATTTTAAATACTTAGCTTTACCACTATTATCTTTAACAGACACTATAGTGTCTCCCTCTGGTAATATTTCATCTGCTATGTCATCACATATATTTAATAACCCTCCTGGATTATCTCTTAAATCTAGTATTAAACCTTTTATACCTTTTTTATTTAAATTATCTAGAGCCTTTTTAAAATCATCATAAGTATGTTCATCAAATGACGAAATTTTTATGTATCCAATATTATTTTCTAAAACTTTAGAATCTATAGTTTTCATTACTATTTCTTCTCTTTTAACATTTATATCTAATACTTCACTACCTCTTTTTATAGTTAACTTAACATCTGTTCCTGCTTTTCCTTTTATAAGACTCATTGCCTTATCCATATCTTTAGAAGTAACTTCTTTTCCATTAACTTTAATTATTTTATCTCCTGATTTTATTCCACTTTTTTCAGCAGGAGATCCTTCTATAGGAGATACAACAGTTATTAATTCATCATCGGATGTTGGACCTATAACTACCCCTATTCCTACATAACTACCTGATGTTTGTTCTTGTAGTTTTTCAAACTCTTCTTTTGTATAGTATTGTGAGTATGGATCATCTAAACTTTCAAACATCCCTTTTATAGACCCTGTTATCAACTTTTCATTATCGTGATCTTTGTAAAAGTCTTTATCTATAGTTCTTTTTAAACCAGCAACTTTATCATACCCCTTATACTTGTAACCTACTACTTGAGATGTTATCAATGCTGTAGCAATTACAATTATAATAGAGTATATTATAGCCCTTTTTTTTGATATCATTTTATGCATCTCCTTTTACATAATATACTATATTATTATATGCTTTCATATTATTTTTATTACTGCATGTCTTTCAGTTGATGTTATCAAATTATAATACTAAACTTCTTATTAGGAAGTTTTTATACCATATTATACCACATTAAAGAAAGGTGATTAAAATTGAAAAAGATTTTAGAAAAAAAGTTATAGAACTCAGAAAAAACAATCTACTCAATCTATAATTTATAAATCTAAAAAATTTCCGATATAATTTTATCATTAGAGGATATAAAAAAAGCCTCTACTATAATGCTTTATTTAGACTTTAATAACGAAGTAAAAACTGATATTCTAGTAAACTCATTAATTTCTTTAGGTAAAAAAGTATTAGTGCCTATTACCGTAAAAGAAAACAAAACCTTGATTCCCTCTCAAATCAAAAACATAGATACAGAAGTTGAATTGGGAACTTTTGGTATAAGAGAACCTAAAAAGGAATTTATAAGAAAAACAGATATCGAATCAATAGATATCCTAATAGTACCTGCAGTTGCTTTTGATATAAACAAATTCCGATTGGGCTATGGAGGTGGTTTCTATGATAGGTTTATAGAAAAACTAAGACCTGATAGTATAACCGTAGGCATAGCTTTTGAATTTCAAGTTTTTGATTCTATTCCAAAAGAAAGTCATGATGCCCAACTAAATTACATTGTAACAGAAGAAAGAATTTTAAAATAAAAATATTAAATAGAGTAAAGTACTATCTTTACTCTATTTAATAGCTATTTATCTTTTTTATCATCATCGCTTTTTCTATATATGTTTAATTGTTCTATAACTTTTTTATCTATTTCTTCTATAGTAAGTCCTGTAAGTATTCCTAATCCTTCTTCTATATTAGATATCGCATATATACTAAATTGCCCATTTTTTACAGCTTCTACAACTTCATCCTTTAAAATTAAGTTTTTAATATTTTGTATAGGCATCATTACACCTTGTTTTCCATTTAATCCTTTTATCTTACAAACGTCAAAAACCCTTCTATTTTTTCATTTATTCCTCCTATAGGCTGAATTTCACCTTTTTGACTTACAGATCCAGTTACTGCTATATTCTGTTTAATTGGTATTTTAGATATACTAGATATTACCGCATATAATTCAGTACTAGATGCACTATCTCCATCTACACCACAATAATTTTGTTCAAAAGTTATAGATGTCGATATAGATAAAGGTTTCTCCTTGCCATATCTTTCTCCCAAGTATCCAGTTAATATTAAAACACCTTTGTCATGTATACTTCCACTTTGCTTTATTTCTCTTTCTATATTTATAATCCCACTTCTCCCTTTATATGTTGATGCAGTTATTTTAGAAGGCTTTCCAAAACTATATTCACCTGTTCCCATCACAGCTAGTCCATTTATTTGACCAACTTTCTCTCCATCTATATCTATTAATAAGGTTCCATCCTGGAACATCTCATTTAACTTCTCTTCATATTTATTATTTCTATATCTTTTTTGATTAATTGCCTTTTCTACATCTGATTTAGTTACATATTTTGAATCTATTTTACTAAGAGCCTCCGATTCAAAAATCAAATCTACAATTTTATTAAATTTGGCTGTTAATTTTTCTTTGTCATCACTAATTCTTACACTATATTGTAAAACTCTTTCTACAGCTCCTTTATCAAAGTGTTTTAAGTTATATTCTTTACATTGATTTGATATAAGTTTAATAATTTTATATATATTTTGATTATTTTTATTAATTTCAACATCAAAGTCAGCCATTATTTTAAATAAATTCCTAAAATCTTCTTCATAAGAATACAATATGTTATAAATATAATTGTCACCTATTAAAATCACCTTTATATCTAAGTCAATAGGTTCTGGCTTTAAATTAGAGGTAACTAAATAACCATACTGCTTATTTAAAGACTCTATTGATATTTTTCCTGTCTTAAGTGATCTTTTTAGGCATTCCCATGAAAAAGGACTTGATAATAAATCCTTAGCATTTATTATTATAAATCCTCCATTAGCCTTGTGTAATGACCCTGGTTTAATCTCCATAAAACTAGTAGTTAATGATCCTATCTCATTTTTATAATCTATCGATCCCGCCAAATTGTAATATGTAGGATTATTTTCATTTATAACCTTGCCTTCCGTACACTCGCTATTATCAATTAGTAAATTAACTCCATATCTAACAAAAAACTTAGCATCGCTCTTAGGCCCCATCAAACCTAGTAATGCCATTGGATTTTGATTGTTTTCTTCTCCTGAAGTCTTAAATTTACTTATATTTTGCACAATATCATCGCATAAATCATTTATATACTCTTTAACTTTTTTACATTCTCCATATCTTTCTAGTAAATATCTCTCATAGAATCCAACCAAGCTTTTACCTACATTTTTATCTAATTCATCCAGTTTTTCTTTATATTGATCTTCACATAGCTTTATTTCATTAATATATTCTTTGCTATCTTGATTTAACTTTAAACCCTCTTCTCTTAAATCTTTTATCTGTTGAGGTGTTAAGTTGCCAATTTCTGCTTCTCCCAGCATATCACCATCTGAGTTTATGGGAACACTTATCAGCCCTCTTTCTGTTACTTCAAATTTAAATCCTCTAGGTTTTGCAATTCCATTTAGCTTATCTATTATATATTGAATATTGCTTTCAAGTTCCGTCATCAATAGTCTATTATGATATTCATATTCCTTAGTGCTAAAAATCTTAGGTATCTCTAATTTTAACTTTTCAATAATATCTTCCATATCTTTTTTAAATAACTTACCTTGTCCACATTCAAAGGATAAAGCTATTGGTTCGTTATTGTTCTTAAAATTATAAACATATGCCCAATCTTTTATATTTTTATTATTTTTCTTCACTTTACTTATAAGCATATTCGTATAACTATTTCTTCCTGTACCACTACTCCCTGCAACATAAATGTTATAACCTTTCTGTTTCATATTAAGCCCAAATTCTATAGCTTTAACAGCTCTGTCTTGGCCAATTATATCCCTAACTGGTTCTATATCTTCTGTAGATTTGAATTCTATATTATCTAAGTCACAAGTACATTTCAATTTTTCAATATCTAATTTAAACTTATCCGAATTAAACATTCATTCACCTCATAGCATTTATTTTTACATTTAGTTTTACCTATATAACATAAATAATGTACTTTACTTATAAACAATGTTCTTCAAACTAATATTTTTAATCCGCTTCTATAAAATATAAAATTCGCTTTGCATATAAAACTTTTTTATATAAAAAAGTTATAAATAATTAGTTTAGCCTAATTATTTATAACTTTTTGTTATTTTTCTACTTTTGAATTCAGCTCAATTCTATCTGGTAGTTCTTTTAAGTTAGTTTCTACTACTATGTAAGGATGTGATTCCTCTTTATTTTTATGTACAACTTCAACTTTCATTACATTTTTATCTTCTTCTTTAAACATTTTTATAGAATTCATCTCTATCCCTTTATTTGTATCTTTACCTCTAGTCACAACTACATATATTTTGCCATCTAGTTTAACAGCTAGAGCTCTTTCTTCATCTGTGTATTTACCCATCATATCAAGAATTTTTTCTGGAATTTCATTTTTTTGAAGCATTATATAATCTACAGGTTTTGAATCATCCATAAACATTTTTGGTACAAATACAAAACCTCCTAATAATAGAATTAAAACTATTATTCCATAGATTACTCCCCTAATATTAAATTTAACTTTCAATTAATCACCCCCATATAAATATATGAGCTTGTTTTTAATAATAGAAGATTTTTAAAAAAATAAAAAGCCGTAAATATTAGATATTATATCTAACGTTTACGGCTTAATAATCATAAATTTATTTCTTAGCTATAGCTTCTCTTACACTATTAACTATTTCTTTAGAAGTTAATCCATAAGCTTGTAATAGTTCTTTTGGTGTTCCTGATTGTCCAAAGACATCCTTAACACCAACTTTTTTAACTATAACTGGGCATTCTTCACTAACAACTTCACTAACTGCAGATCCTAATCCTCCAATTACATTATGTTCCTCAGCTGTAACTATTACTTTAGTTTCTTTAGCTGCATTTAGTATTATTTCTTTATCTATAGGCTTTATAGTAGGCATATTTATAACTCTAACATTTATACCTTCTTCTTTTAATTGCTCATGTGCAATTACGGCTTCATTAACCATTATTCCGCAAGCTATTATAGTAGCGTCATTACCTTCTCTTACTACTACACCTTTACCAATTTCAAACTTGTAGTTCTCATCAAATAAAGTTGGAACTGCAGATCTACCAAGTCTAACATATACTGGTCCATTGTATTTAGCAATTTCAAATATAACTTGTTCTGTTTCAACTCCATCAGCTGGAACGATAACAGTCATATTAGGTATTGATCTCATTATAGCTATATCTTCTACACTTTGGTGAGATGCTCCATCTTCTCCTACAGTTATACCTGCATGTGTAGCACATACTTTTACATTTAACTTAGGATAACATGCAGAGTTTCTTATTATTTCAAATCCTCTTCCTGTTGCAAACATAGCAAAACTACTTGCAAAAGGTATTTTACCTGCTGCTGCTAGTCCACAAGCTGCACCTATTAAGTTTTGTTCTGCTATCCCCATATTGAAAAATCTATCAGGAAATGCTTTTGAAAAGTCATTTGTTTTTGTAGATTTAGATAAATCTGCATCTAAAACAACCACATTATCATTTACTTGACCTAATTTAACTAAGGCTTTTCCATATGCTTCTCTAGTTGCTATACTACTCATTATCCGAACCTCCTAATTCTTGTAATGCTTTTTCTAGATCACTGTCACTAGGTGCTGTTCCATGCCATCCAGCATTATTTTCCATAAAAGAAACACCTTTACCCTTAACAGTTTTCGCTATTATCATTGTAGGTTTTCCTACTGTTTCTTTAGCCATATCAAGAGCTGCGAATATTTGATCAAAATCATGTCCATCTATTTCAATAACGTTCCATCCAAAGCTTTTGAATTTGTCCATTACAGGCCCTACGTTCATAACTTTTTCAACTTCTCCGTCAATTTGTAATCCATTAAAGTCTAAAAATGCTACTAAATTATCTAATTTATAGTGAGCCGCACTCATTGCTGCTTCCCAAACTATACCTTCTTGTATTTCTCCATCCCCAAGTAATGTGTATACTCTCCATGGCGCATTATCTAATTTAGACGCCATTGCCATACCACATGCTACTGAAAAACCTTGTCCTAAAGAACCTGTTGACATCTCAACCCCTGGTATTCCCTTCATATCTGGGTGACCTTGTAGCATTGCTCCTATTTTTCTTAATGAGTTTAATTCTGATTTATCAAAATAACCCTTTTCAGCTAATGTAGAATATAAAACTGGAGCTGCGTGTCCTTTTGATAGTACAAATCTATCTCTATCTTCCATCTTTGGGCTTCTATTATCTACATTCATTTCATCAAAATAAAGTGATGTTAATATTTCAACTGCAGATAATGATCCTCCTGGATGTCCAGATTTAGAACTATGTATCATGGTAACTATATCTCTTCTTATATTACGTGCAATTCCATTTAATACTTTATGGTCTCTCATGTAATTACCTCCTTGTTTTATGAGTAAAACTACTGACTCTATATTATGTACTTTGCAATTGTACCATACTAATTCCATATTATTATATCACTTTTTGCCTTTTTTTTGCTTAAAAATCCAAAAATTATTGATATACTATTTCAATACACCAATAATTTAAATTAAATTTGAAATAATCCCAAACTTATAAGTAGACTATTATTCACTTTTTCCATCATACATTCATCTAGATAACCTATTTTTTCTCTTAATCGCTTTTTATCTATAGTTCTTATTTGCTCTAAGAGAATAACGGAATCTTTATTAAGCCCATACTCATTAGAACTAATTTCAATATGAGTTGGTAATTTAGCCTTGTTAATTTGCGAAGTTATAGCCGCAACAATAACAGTTGGACTGTACTTATTTCCTATATCATTTTGAATGATTAAAACTGGTCTTATTCCACCTTGTTCAGATCCAACTACAGGGCTTAAATCGGCATAAAATAAATGTCCGCGTTTTATATCTAAATTGTTAGAACTCACCTTGAGCTATAGTCCCTTCAAGGTTATCATCAGAAGATACCTCATTTGTCATTCCTAGCTCGGCTAAAGTTAAATTAATTTGACCCATTTCTTTATAACCCTTTATCATCGATTCTTTCAAGTCAAACTTTTTCTTTTGTGTAATGTAGAATTGAAAAGCAGCTTTTGCAAAATCTTCTCTGTTAGAGTTCTCTATCTGTACTATATGATCAACTTCAGAAATCAAAGAGTCAGGTAGAGTAAACACAATTTTCTCTTTGCTCATATTGTGCACAAAATCGCCTCCTAGGGGGTAATACTATCATCTTTATTTTACCAAATAATTATCTTTTTGTACAATTGCATTTCTTTCCATATAAACACGCTCAACTCGTCTAGAAATCATGCATAAGACTTCATAATTTATAGTTCCTAAGTCTTTAGCTATTTTTTCTACACTCTGATTTTCGCTCTCAGAAAATATTATAACCTCATCGTCAATTTTTATGTCTATATCTTTATCTATTTTTATCATACATTGATCCATACATATAGTTCCTACAACATCAAACTCTAATCCTTGTATATAAGCCTTTGGATTTTTTTGCATTCTTGTAAATCCATCAGCATATCCAATAGGTACCGTAACTATTCTTTCTTTAGATTTAGTTACATATTTAAGACCATAACTTATACCTATATTCTCATCCACTTCCTTTATATGAGAAACTCTAGTTTTCAATGTCATAGCAGGTTTTAAATCAATTATATCTTTATTCACCTCGTCAGAAGGATAATGTCCATAAAGTATAATTCCACATCTAACCATATTAAAATTCAAATCTTTACATTCCATAGTTGCTGCACTATTAGAAACATGTTTTATAGGAATATCAATGTCTGCAGATTGTAATTTTTCAATTACTAAGTTAAATTTATAAACTTGACCATAAGTGTATTCTTTATTTCTTTCATCAGCCGTAGCAAAATGTGTGTATATGCCCTCTATAAAAATATTTTCAAGTTGATTAATTCTAATTATTTCAGTTATAGATTCATCATTTACTTGAAATCCTATTCTACTCATTCCTGTATCTATTTTTATATGAATTTTAGCTTTTTTGTTATGTTTTTTCGCGATTTTATTTGCTAAAAATGCAGTTTCATATGAAAATATAGTTAAGCTGATGTCATTAATTATAGCTTCTTCTAAAGATTGATTTGGTATATATCCTAAACATAATATAGGTAATACTATATCATTTTGTCTAAGTTCTAGACCTTCTTCTAGTCTAGATACTGCTAAATAATCTACATTTTCTCTTTCTAAAAACTTTGATATCTGCACTGCCCCATGACTATATGCATTAGCCTTAACCACTCCACAAATTTTAGTATCTTCTTTTAATATTTTTTTTATATTTTTTAAATTATTGCTTATATTATCTAGATTTATCTCCGCCCATGTAGGAGCTGTTATATTTATCTTCATTGTCTATCTCCTTGCTATTTCTTGTACTTAAAATCAGAATAATTGACTATAAATCTGGTGTTTCCCTCCTGATCTAATATTTCTAATTTAGCAGGATAATTATCTTTTGAGTCTATATAAAGTATCTGCTTGTTGAAATATTTAGTGTTTCCAGGTATTGAAACCGTAAGCATTAAATGTCCATTCTTCATTCCAATCTCTACATCTTCCCCTTGTAGATAATTCTCTACAAAATCTCCAACAAATAAATGCTGACTATCTTTTCCTACATTAGGTAAAATTAATTTATCTTCTACTTCTGGGTTAGTTACAATTATCTTATCTTGCTTATATTCTATAGTTTTTCCCTTAAGATGCTCAGGCTGCAAAGCAACTAATTTAAAGTTTCCTGAACCATTGTATTCATGTAAAAAAGAGTACTTATGAGATCTTTTATTGCCTATAACTTCTATATCTGCTTTACACTTATAGTACTTCATCTTCGATATGTCATTTTGAAAGTTTTTGTATACCTCTTCTTTTGTGGACTTGCTTTTTTCACAACCTATAAATATAGTCGTAAAACTTATAACCAAAATCAAAAATAACGTCCACTTGCGTTTCACACAATACCTCCTAGTTTAAAACCTATCCTTCATACATAGATTTTATTATATCGTATCTACAAATTATTCCTTTTATTTTGTCATTTTCATCAACTACAGGAACTCTGTTTACTGATCTTTTTATCATTATGTTTGCAATATCATCAAATGTATCATTCTCATAAACTTTTATTACATCTTCAGACATTAAGTCTTTGACTTTAGTAGCTGCTATATCTTTTATATCATGTTCTATCTTTTTAAAATCATTAATACATATTAGTCCTTGTAAAAATGTTATGTACTCTGGAGGATCTACGTATTTTTCTTTTTTCATTATATCTGTTTCTGAGATAATACCTACAACTTTATTATCTTTATCCACTACAGGTACTCCACCTATTTTCTCAGTTATAAGAATGTTAGCTATATCCTGTATATTATCAGTTTCTCTTGCTACCTTTACATTAGTAGTCATTATATCTTTCGCTTTTTTAGTTTTCATCTTATCACTCCTTAACTATTACCATAGCATTAGCTACAGCATAATTTTCACTATGAGATATAGATACTTGTATTTCTAAAACATTATAATCTATGCACATTTGTCTTAAATTATTATAAGTTTTAACTATAGGCTTTCCATTTTTATCTCTTAAAACCTCTATGTCATCAAAATTAAAATTTTTAATTCCTGTTCCAAAAGCTTTGCTTATGGCTTCTTTTGCAGAAAAATTTCCAGCTATAGTTTCAGATCTAAATTTTTTGATTCAAAATACTTTATCTCTTCCTCAGTAAATATTTTATTTAAAAATCTTTTTTATTTTTAGTATGTTTTCTATTCTTTCTATTTCTACTATATCTATACCTATACCCAATATATTCATGGATACCTCCAAATTTATGTATATATTACTATTTTGTGACTTAAATTCAAATCTATTCAATTGTTTATACTAAATTTTATTTTCAAATCTATTTTTATATTACTATATAGAAATTTATTTTAACAGTTCCACAAGCATTTAAATTTAACTTAATAGTGGTTATAAATTATCTTAATCTAAAAAAAATAAAAAGGCTAGAGTTAAACTCTAGCCTTTTTTCTATAACCATTCTGCAGATTCAGTTAAAATAACAGCTTGCTCTTTTTCAACTTGAACGAATCCTCCAGATATTTTTGCTTCTTTAAACTTACCTTCTTTTTTTATACGTAGAGTTCCATCTGATAATCCTGCAACTAAAGGTCTATGGTTTTTTAATATACCTCTATCTCCTTCAGTAGTTCTCACTATTATCATCTCTGTTTGACCTTCATAGAAGACTTTTTCAGGAGTAACAATCTTAACCGCAAATTCGCTTGCCATTATTATCTACTCTCCTTCGCTTTTTCAACTGCCTCTTCTATACTTCCTACGAATAAGAAAGCTGATTCTGGTAAGTTATCATGCTTACCTTCTAATATTTCTTTGAAACTTCTTACAGTTTCTTTAACAGGTACATATTTACCTGGTATTCCTGTGAACTGCTCACCAACGAAGAATGGTTGAGATAAGAATCTCTCTATTTTTCTAGCTCTGTTAACAGTTATCTTATCTTCATCAGATAATTCATCCATACCAAGTATAGCTATTATATCTTGAAGTTCTTTATACTTTTGAAGTATAGATTGAACTGATACTGCTATCTCGTAATGTTCTTTACCAACTATAGCAGGGTCAAGTACTCTAGATGTAGACTCTAATGGGTCAACAGCTGGGAATATACCTAGAGAAGCTTTTTGTCTAGATAAAACTGTTTTAGCATCTAAGTGAGTGAATGTTGTAGCTGGTGCTGGGTCAGTTAAGTCATCGGCAGGTACATATACAGCCTGAACTGATGTTATAGACCCTTTATTTGTAGATGTTATTCTCTCTTGTAATCTACCCATCTCTGTTGCTAATGTTGGTTGGTATCCAACTGCTGATGGAGTACGTCCAAGAAGTGCAGAAACCTCAGATCCTGCTTGAGTGAAACGGAATATATTATCTACGAATAATAAAACGTCTTGTCCTTGTTGATCTCTGAAGTACTCAGCCATTGTAAGACCAGTTAAAGCAACCCTCATTCTTGCTCCAGGCGGCTCATTCATTTGTCCGAATACTAGAGCTGTTTTGTTTATAACTCCTGTATCGCTCATCTCATGGAATAAGTCGTTACCTTCTCTTGTTCTCTCTCCAACACCTGCGAATACTGATATACCACCGTGTTGAGTAGCTATATTGTTGATAAGCTCTTGTATAAGAACTGTTTTACCAACTCCAGCTCCTCCGAATAGACCTATCTTACCACCTTTTAAATATGGTGCTAGTAAGTCAACAACTTTTATACCAGTCTCTAGTATCTCAGCTCCTGGGTTTAATTCATCGAATGCTGGTGCTTCTCTATGTATAGGGTTTTTAGGAGCATCTTTTGGAGCTTCTTTACCATCAACTGGCTCACCTAATACATTGAATATTCTTCCTAAAGTTTCTTCTCCTACAGGAACACTTATAGCAGCTCCTGTATCAACAACTTCCATACCTCTTACTAGTCCATCAGTTGAACTCATTGATATACATCTTACAGTATCATCACCAACGTGTTGTGCAACCTCTACAACTATTTTCTTATCTCCGTGCTTTATCTCTAATGCATTTAATAGATTAGGTAAGCTTTTTTCATCATTGAACTTTACGTCAACAACTGGCCCGATAACCTGAACTATTTTACCTATGTTTGCCATGTCCTAACCTCCTTATTTATTGAGCTGAAGAAGCTCCTGCAACTATCTCAGATATTTCTTGAGTAACTGCAGCTTGTCTTGCTCTATTGTATTGTAATTCTAAATTAGATATCATTTCATTTGCATTGTCTGTTGCTGATTCCATAGCTGTTCTTCTTGCAGCTTGCTCTGAAGCGTAAGACTCAGCTAATCCTCCGTATATCATTCCTGATACATACTTAGGAACTATAAATCCAAGCACAGCGTCTGCAGAAGGTAAGTATTGAACTGCCGCTCCACTTTGCTTCTTCTCTTCACCTTTATTAGCTTCTATACTTATTGGTAAAAGCTTAACTAATCTTGGCTCTTGACTTAATGCAGAAACGAACTCTGTATATATTAATTTAACTTCGTCTATGTCTCCGTTTTGATACGAATCCATTACAGTTTTTGATATATTCATTATATCTTCATAGTTAGCATTTTCAACAGAAGGTATTGATCCTATTACTTCAAAGTCTCTTTTGCTAACAAATTCTTTTGCTTTTTTCCTATAGTAACAACTTTAACATTTTTAGAGCCTTGAGTTTCAGCAGCTAACGCTTTAAATACATTTGCGTTGTATCCACCTGCAAGTCCTCTGTCTCCTGCTATTACTACATAACATCTATTTTTAACTTCTCTTTGTTTAAGAAATTCACTTTTAACTCCACTCGTACTTTTAGCTATATTCTCTACAGCTTCTTTTAAAGTGTTAAAATACGCTTTAGAACTTTCAGCTTTTTCCTTAGCTCTTCTAAATTTAGAAGAAGAAACTAATTCCATTGCTTTAGTTATTTGTTTCGTATTTTCAACACTGGCAATACGAGTTTTGATTTCCTTCATTCCAGCTCCTGCCAATTGAGTTACCTCCTTTTTTTAAAAAGGATTACGCTTCTATAACAAATTTCTTTTTGAAATCGTTTATAGCGTTCGTTAATTCTTGAGCAAAGTCTTCATTTGCAAGAATTTTTTCTCCTATTTGTGGATAATTAGCATCTATAAATTCTAATAATTCTGCTTCAAATCTCTTTATGTTATTTACAGGTATATCTGCTAATAAGTTATTTGTAACTGCAAATACCATTACAACTTGATTTGAAACTTCCATTGGTTGATGTTCTCCTTGTTTAAGAACCTCAACTATTCTTTCCCCTTGAGCAAGTCTCTTCTTAGTATCTTCATCTAAGTCAGATCCAAATTGAGAGAATGCAGCAAGTTCTTTATATTGTGAGTAAAGAAGTTTTAATGGTCCTGCAACTTTTTTCATTGATTTTATTTGTGCAGATCCTCCAACCCTTGAAACTGATATACCAGGGTCAACTGCAGGTCTTATTCCTGCGTAGAATAATTCTGGTACAAGGTATATTTGTCCGTCTGTTATAGATATAACGTTAGTTGGTATATAAGCAGAAACGTCTCCACCTTGAGTTTCTATTATAGGTAATGCAGTTATTGATCCTGCTCCTAATTCATCAGATAACTTAGCTGCTCTTTCAAGTAATCTTGAATGTAGGTAGAATACGTCTCCTGGGTACGCTTCACGTCCTGGTGGTCTCTTAAGTAATAATGACATTTCTCTGTATGCAACAGCATGCTTAGTTAAGTCATCATATACTATTAATACATGTTTTCCATTGAACATGAATTCTTCACCCATAGCAACACCTGCATATGGAGCTAAGAATTGAAGTGGTGCAGATTCAGATGCAGTAGCAGAAACTACTATTGTATAATCCATTGCTCCACCTTTTTCTAATGTACTAACAACTTGAGAAACAGTAGAACGTTTTTTGTCCTATTGCAACATATATACATATAACATCTTTACCTTTTTGGTTAAGTATTGTATCTACACATATAGATGTTTTACCTGTTTGTCTATCTCCGATAACAAGCTCTCTTTGCCCTTTACCTATTGGTATCATGGCATCTATAGCTTTTATACCTGTTTGTAATGGCTCATGAACAGATTTTCTAGCCATTATTCCTGTAGCTTCAGATTCAACTGGTCTGAACTTAGTTGCATTTATAGGTCCTTTTCCATCAACTGGTTGACCTAATGAGTTTACAACTCTACCTATCATTTCATCTCCAACTGGAACTTGAACGATATTACCAGTTCTTTTTACGATGTCTCCTTCTTTTATTCCAGAGTCATCTCCTAACATAACCGCTCCAACCATTTCTTCTTCAAGATTAAGAGCCATTCCGTATACTTTACCTGGGAACTCTAATAACTCACCAGCCATAGCTTTTTCTAATCCGTAAACACTAGCTATACCGTCCCCAACTTTTAAAACACTTCCTGTATCTGTTAACTCTACTTTATTTTCGTAATTCTTTATTTGCTCTTTTATTATAGCACTTATTTCTTCTGGTTTTAAATTCATGGGTTCACCGCCCTCCTAAGATATTACTTGAGATAGTTGTTCCTTCATTTTATCTAAACGATTTTTAACCGTTCCATCTATCTCTTCGTTTCCAAGTCTAACTAGGACTCCACCTAATACAGACTCATCTACTTCATTTTTTAAAATAACTGTTTTGTTATATTTAGTTGAAAGTTTAGCTTGAAGATCTTCAAGCTCTTTTCCTTCCATAGGAACTGCTGTTACAGCCATTCCTTCTAATATATTGTTTTTATCATTAATAAAGCTTTAAAAGCTTCTGCTATACCAGTTATTAAAGATAATCTATCTTTATCAGCTAATATTTTCATGAAATTTAACATTTCTTTATTTAATTGAGATCCAAATACATTAGATATTAAATCCTTTTTATCATCCTTTGAAACTATTGGAGATTTTAGTATATTTGCAAACTCTTTATTTTCATTTATTATATCTACTACAGCCTTTAGCTCATTATATAGTTTTTCAGTCGACTTAGAGTCTTCTCCAACTTGGAATAAGGCTTCAGCGTATCTGCTTGCAACTATATTTATCATTGAGCTTCGCCTACCTCTTTTATAAAGTCATTTATTAGCTTTTCATGCTTAGACTTATCTAGGTCACTTTCTATAACCTTAGATGCTGCAAGTAAAGCTATTGAAGATATATCATCCTTAACTTCATTCATAACTTTTTGTCTTTCTTGTACTATATCTTTGCTAGCTTTTTCTTTTATGCTTGTAGCTTCATTTTTAGCTGTAGATATTATTTCCTCTGATTTTTGTTCTGCTCTTACAGTTGCTTGTTTTATTATTTCTTGCCCTTGCTCTTTAGCAGAACTTAATTTTTCTTCAAATTCTTTTTTGAACTTTTCACCCTCAGATTTAGATTTCTCTCCTTGAGCTAAGTTTGTTTGAATATCTTTTTCTCTCGCTTCTATTATACCTAAAACAGGTTTAAATAAAAGTTTCTTTAAAATAACAAACACTAAGAATGTATTTATTAATTGGAATAGTAATTCATACGTTAACCCAATTAGTGGTTTTAATTCCATCCTTATTCCTCCTTTCTACTAATCACAATTCGTAATTAGGAGATGGTTACCCACCTCCTATTTATGATACCTTAAACTCTAATTCTTATAATTTTGTTATGAATGGATTAGCGAATAGAAGTATTATAGCTACAACTAAACCATATATTGCTGAAGACTCTGCAACTGCAGCTCCAAGTAACATTGTTTGAGTTATATCACCTTTAGCTTCTGGTTGATTTCCAACTGCCTCTGCAGCTTTACCTGCTGCGAATCCTTGTCCTATTCCTGCTCCTATACCTGTTGCAACTGCAATACCTGCTCCTATAGCTGAACCTGCTAATAATATAGCTGTTTCCATGATTGTTTCCTCCTTAAATTTCAATAATTTTTTATTGTTTTTGTTTATTTACATATCAATTACTCTGTAGCATTTGATACAAATACCATTGTAAGCATTATGAATATGAACGCTTGTAATATACCAGCAAATATATCAAAGTATAAATGTAATGGTACTGGTATTATTAATTGTCCAAAAGGTATATTTATACCTGTTAAGCTTGTTGACACGAATCCTAAGAATTGATATAAAAGTGCCATGATAACAGATCCTCCTAATATATTACCAAATGGACGGAAACTTAATGATATAGGTTTTGCTAATTCCCCTATTATATTAAGCGGTAATAAGAATGGTATTGGCTCAAGTAACTCCTTGAACATTCCCATACCTTTTTTCTTGACACCTGCATAGTAAATCATAAAGAATGTTATTAATGCCCATGCTAATGTAGTGTCTAAATCTGTTGTAGGTGATCTAAATCCTAATAATCCTATAAGGTTTGATGTTGCAAAGAATAAGAATAAACTTCCTATATATGGAACCATAAAAGGTAATTCTTTTATAGCTGTCGGTCCCATAGTTGTTTTTACAAACTTATCAAATCCACCTATAACAAACTCTAAAAATATTTGTACTTTACTAGTTGGAACTTTCTTTAAGTTTCTAGTTAAAAAATAAGATGCTATAGCAAGACCTGCTAATATTATCCAACTTGTTATAACTGTATCACTTAACTTGAAGTTCCCAAAATATAGTATATATTGTGCTTGCTTCACAGTTACGCCTCCTTTCTTTTAAGTTTGTCTACTACTACTCTTTTTCCTAATATAGAAAACTTAGTGCTCAATAAGCCTATGGTAGTTCCAATAACACTTATATGTGGAGATTTTGCTGAAACAAATAAAACCACACCTACTATTGTCATTCTTATTATGTATCTACTAGTTGAATATATTTGAGCCTTAGTAGGAGGATACGTTACTGATTTTTGTAACGAGATAGCTAATAATCTAAAATTTAACATAGCTATTATGCTCCCAAACAAAAGACCTGTAAGCATTTCTTTTGGAGAGTTTGATAAAAAAACAATAAGGATAGCTGCGATTAAATCAATTATGAGTATACCTTTATTTACGTCTCTTATTTGTTTTCCTAAACCATTATCCATTTAATCACTTCCTTTTTGCGTATACAATTAAGGTTTTATAAACACCACTAAATGCACCGCCTATTCCTAACAAAAGGAAAATCAATAATAAAAATGGACTTGTTCCAAATTTATCATCTAAGTACTTTCCTATAAAAGCACATCCTAAAATAGGGATTAAAATCATTAATCCTACTTGGCTTATTAAAGAAAGCATACTAAGAGCCTGTACATATTTTCTATGTTTATCTTCCATAAATATCATACCTCTTGTATCGTAATATATTTTAATTCTGTTAATTCATTGTACGTATGTAAGATGTTTGTTTGAAACGTTGAATATTTTAATTGTAAATTATATTTCATTATTATATTTCTTTTAAATATTTTTATCAATACCTAATATTGATTTTTAAATTTCAGTTTTTTCATTTTTGTATAAATTTTGAATAATTTTTTTTAATTATTCAAATGTATATATTATGAAATAATTATTGTATAATTCGTTTATTTTTTAGTTTATACTTATATAATCTTCATTATGCTAGTATTTATGCACATTTTTACTTTTTAAAACATTTGAAAAATTTAAACTTTTCAATTCATTTTTCGATATAAATCCATAAAAGATATATATATATTATACCTTTTATGAAAATTTTCTACAAATAATTACATTTTAAAAAATATTTTAAAATATTTTTTAAATTTAATTTTTTATAGTATTCATTGGTTATTTTAATAAGTGTTTTCCTAATATTTAGGCTAATAACTAAACGGAAAAAGGCATCTATAAAACTTTATAGATACCTTGTTTAAATTTATTACTTAGTTCCAAATAATCTATCTCCAGCGTCTCCTAATCCTGGAACTATATATCCATGATCATTTAATTTCTCATCGATATTAGCTACGTATATATCAACATCTGGGTGATATTTGTGAACTTCTTCTATACCTTCTGGAGAAGCAACTAAGTTAACTAATTTTATAGTTTTAGCTCCATCTCTCTTTAATACATCTATTGCTGCTACAGCAGATCCACCAGTAGCTAACATTGGATCTACTACTATCATTTCTCTTTCTTGTATATCTTGTGGGAATTTACTATAGTATTCAACTGGTTGTAAAGTTTCTGGGTCTCTGTATAAACCAACATGTCCAACTTTAGCTGCTGGAACTAAGTTTACAAGTCCATCTACCATTCCTAATCCAGCTCTCAATATCGGAACTATTCCTAATTTTTTTCCAGCTATAACTTTTGCTTTAGTTTTAACAACAGGAGTTTCTATTTCTATTTCCTCTAAAGGTAATTCTCTTGTTATTTCATATCCCATAAGCATTGTTATTTCTGTTAGAAGTTCTCTAAAATCTTTAGATCCTGTATTTTTATCCCTCATTAAAGTTAATTTGTGTTGTATTAATGGATGATCTGCAACTACTACTTTTTTCATTATGTAAGCCTCCTAATTATTTTGTTCTATGTCATTTAACATATTTACTCTTCTTAAGTGTCTTTCACCTTCAAATTCAGTGTTTATCCACGCATCAACTATCTCAAGAGCTAACCCTTTTCCAATTACTCTCTCACCTAAAGAAAGCATGTTTGCATTATTATGTGCTTTTGACATTTTAGCTGAAAATGTATCTGAAACAACAGCACATCTAATACCTTTAACTTTGTTAGCTGCTAATGAGATTCCTATACCTGTCCCGCAACATAATATCCCATAGTCTACGTCCTTGCTAACAACCGCTTTGGCAACCTTTTCTCCATATATAGGATAATCAACTGAATCTATTCCATTTTCAGTTCCAAAGTCTACACATTCAATTCCTTTTGATTGTAAGTGTTTTTTATTTCTTCTTTTAAATTGTATCCACCGTGATCGCTACCTAAACCTATCTTCATAGTCCAATACCTCCAATACTTTTGTATACATAGATTTATACTTAATTTTATATTATACTAAACTTTAAATATTTTTGCATCATTTATACATAATTATTTCATATATTTTTTGGACTTTATTATTATAATTCTATAATTTTATACCCAGCTGACTTCATTAATCTATTCATTATAGCTCTACCAACTCCATGATTAGAAAAAGCTTCAGAATATATTATATCCATTTCTTTTTTATCCATTTCTATTAATGCATTAAAAAGGTTACTTCCAACTTCTTCTAAATTGTCTCCAAGACCTATGACTTCGCCTTTATAGTTTTCTTTATTTTTATTAAGACACATAACACCACATCTTAATCCTTTTTTTTCATTTTCAACTATTAAAGAGTTTATTTTATTAATTACTTTTGAATCTTCTCCTCTTACTATAAAAACATCTCCATTTGGTGAATAGTGCGTATATTTCATTCCTGGTGCTTTAGCTTTTTTTACGTCTGCTTTTCCTTCAATAGATGGGTCTATAAGAACTTCTCCTATTAAAAGTTCCATTTGCTCTTTAGTAACACTTCCGGGTCTTAAGATCATAGGCTTTTCAGATGTCATATCTACAACTGTAGATTCAAGTCCAAAATCACAGTCTCCTGCAACTATAATCCCATTTACCCTTCCGTTCATTTCATCGCATACATGCTTCCCTTTTGTTGGAGATGGTCTACCTGATATATTAGCTGATGGAGCAGCTATAGGTACTCCTGATTGTCTTATAATTTCTCTAGCAATAGGATTCGAAGGCATTCTTATAGCTACCGTATCTAAACCACCACTAGTTCTTTGTGGAACTATTTCTTTTTTCTTAAAAATCATAGTAAGTGGTCCTGGCCAAAATTCATCCATTAACACCTTAGCTTTTTCATTTATATCAGTAGCTAATTTATTTATCTCATCTTGTTCGCATATATGTACTATCAAAGGATTATCACTAGGTCGTCCTTTTGCTTCATATATTTTTTTACAGCATCTTCATCTAAAGCATTTGCACCTAAACCATAAACTGTTTCTGTAGGAAAAATAACTGTATCTCCTTCAGATAATAATTTCGCATGCTTTCTTATTTCTTCTATATCTATATTTGATTCATCAATTTTACTTATTTTTGTATTTATCATTAGTATACCTTCCTCCATATTTAGTTTATATATAGCTGACTACTAAAATTCCAATTAAAAAACCTATTATAGAATACATAGATTTTGCTGATGGAAATATTTCTTCTAAAACTACATACATCATAGTTCCTGCTGCTATAGCCAAGAACCCCCCTATTAAAGAAGTACACATACCTGCGAAATATGCGCCAAAAAAACTACCTATACCCATAGGAATCCCTGCTATTAATGTTAATAATACAACTTTAAACGTGCTCATTTTACTCCCAGCTAAACTAAGCGCCATTGCTAAACCTTCTGGTATGTTATGAATACCTATTACAATTGCTAAGGTAATTCCTAGGTTTTCAGTTGCTATAAATGAAGATCCTATCGCTAAACCTTCCGGTAAGTTATGTAAAAGTATACTTAAAAATATTAAATACCCTGATTTAAGATCCGATTCTACTTCTAGTTTATTTTTTATTAACATAGTAAGTAAAGCTCCAGCAAATACAAACAAACTTGTATAAATAACCCCTATTTGGTTCATGGATTCTTTAAGAAGATCAAATACCACAACAGCTAGCATCACGCCTCCAGATATTCCCATAAAAAGTTATATATCTTTTTATATTTTTTCTAAAAACAGTGGATATGATGCCTCCGATTCCTGTCCCTATAACTCCAGATATCAATCCAATCAATGTTATTCGAAACAATTCTTGTTACCCCCTAGTATTATTTAACTTGCTCTAAATTTTATGTAATATAAATTACTATTATTACAACACTAGATAATAACTCTTTTTGCTTGCAAAAAATCCCTATTCAAAATAGGGATTTTTTATATTAAAATTATATAGACATCATTTTTTCAGTTTGATCTACAGTTATTAATGCATCTATCATTTCATTTAAATCTCCATCTAAGAATGCATCTAATTTATATAGAGTTAAGTTTATTCTATGATCACTTACTCTTCCTTGAGGGAAGTTGTAAGTTCTTATCCTTTCAGATCTATCCCCTGTTCCAACCTGACTTTTTCTTTCTGCAGCTATATCTTTATGTTGCTCAGCAACTGCTTTATCATACAATCTAGCCTTTAATATTTTTAAAGCTTGTTCTTTATTCTTTAATTGAGATTTTCCATCTTGGCAAGATACTACTTCTCCTGTAGGTATATGTGTAACCCTTACTGCAGAGTCTGTAGTGTTAACACTTTGTCCTCCATTTCCTGAAGAACGGAAAACATCTATTCTTAAGTCATTTGGATTTATTTCTACTTCAACGTCTTCTACCTCTGGTAAAACTGCAACAGTTGCTGTTGATGTATGTATTCTTCCTCCTGATTCAGTAGATGGTATTCTTTGAACCCTATGAACTCCTGATTCGTATTTAAGAACAGAGTATGCTCCATTACCTTTTATCATGAAAGATACTTCTTTATATCCCCCAACACCAGTATCACTAGCACTTAATAACTCAATTTTCCATTTTCTTCTTTCTGCATATCTGCAGTACATTCTAAATAAGTCCCCAGCAAATAGAGCTGCTTCATCTCCTCCAGCTCCACCCCTTATTTCAACTATAACATTTTTATCATCATTAGGGTCCTTTGGTAATAATAGTATTTTTAATTCTTCCTCTATAGGCTCAACTTTTTCTTCCATTTCAGATAGTTCCATTTTAGCTAATTCTCTTAGTTCTTCATCTGATTCCTCTTGTAAAATAGTTTTAGAATCAGATATAGCTTTCATCACATCTTTATATTCTCTAAATTTCATTACAATTGGCTCTACTTCAGCATGTTCTTTTATAAATTTCTGCCATACTTTTTGGTCATTTATTACTTCCGGGTCCGCTATTTTTTCACTTAGTTCTTTATATTTATCTTCTAGTACTTCTAATTTGTTTAGCATACTTTTCACCTCTTTAATTGTAAAATATCAATAGTTGATTATATCATAGTTTATAACCTATAACAACTCTATCGATTCCTTGCAAGTCTTTCTTTGTATATATTTTAGAGTAACCATTATCCTTCATAATATCATACACATCTTTAGCTTGATCATGGCCAACTTCAAAAGCTAATATTCCTCCATCCTTTAAATAACAAACAGATTCTTTAGTTATTGACCTATAAAAATCTAAACCATCCTCTCCACCTTCAAGCGCTATATATGGTTCATAATCTTTAACTTGAGTATGAAGTGTATCTATATCTTTTTTCTTATATATGGAGGGTTAGAAACTATTAAATCTAGCTTTATGTTTTTATCTTTAATTCCACTAAATAAATTAGATTCTATAAAATCAATTTTACTGTTAACTTTATTACTTATAGCATTCTTTTTACCTATACTCAAAGCTTTTTCGGATATATCTAGTGAATAGACATGACAGTTGTCTATATACTTTGCTAAGCTTACAGATATAGCTCCTGATCCAGTTCCAATATCAACAATGTTCAACATTTTCTTATCCTTAGTAAGTTCTATTATTTCCTCAACTAACGGTTCAGTGTCTGGTCTAGGAATTAAAACTCCTTCTTCTACAAAAAAATCTAATCCCATAAATTCTCTATTGTTAACTATATATGCAATAGGTCTTCCATCTAATCTTTCCTTAATCATTCTATTAAACTCTTCCATTTGTTCATCTGAAAGTTTTTTATTCAAGTTTAATTGAATATACAGCCTATCAACATCACCTAATACTTTCTGCAATATTATTTCTGTATCTAATTTGGGAGTATCACTGATACTTGATAACTCCTCCATATATTTAATTAAAATTTCTCTTATTGTCATAGAATTTCTCCTTTTTTACTTTATGACAGCATCTAATGCTTTTAATGCAACTTCAAGTTGTTTATCATCTGGTTCCTTAGTTGTAAGTTTTTGTAACATCATTCCTGGATAAGCTACAGTTTTTGTCAAAATGTTATTATATTTCCCAAGCAATTTTATTATTTCATATGATATTCCGGCAACTATAGGAACACATACAATTCTCATAATAATTCTTACAATTGGGTTAGGCCACCCAAAAAAAGAAAAAAGTATTATTGAAGTGAACATTACTATAAATAAAAAATTAGTTCCGCATCTTGGATGTTGTGTCTTAAACTTCCTTGCGTTTTCAACAGTTAAATCTAGATCATTTTCATAACAATAAATAGCTTTATGCTCAGCTCCATGATACTCAAACACTCTTTTAATATCTTTATTCATAGATATTAATAGTATATAAATAAATAAAATGCATATTCTTGTAAATCCTTCTATTAAGTTCAATATTAAGTCACTATTTATAAATCTTGAAAATAATCCACCTATCATTGTGGGTGTTACTACAAATAATAACATTGCAAAAAACAATCCTATTATCAGGGAAATTATTATTATCACATCATTTGCCTTATCTTTAAATAGTTTATTTATGAATTTATCAAAAGCTGACTCTTCTTCATCATCATCTAAAAAAACTCAGATGAAAAGTTCATACTATTTATTCCTTCAATCATGGTTTCTATTAATATAAAAGCACCTCTTAAAAATGGAATCTTATCTATATTCTTATCAGATATCCAACTTTTTATATTTCTTTTTCTAATTATAATTTCTCCATCATTTTTTCTAACAGCTATTGCTCTCTTGTTTTTAGATTGCATCATAACCCCTTCAATTACAGCTTGCCCACCTACTGGTTGTTTTTCATATATCCACCTCTACTCCTAAACTATATATATAATATTACTATATTAGGCAAAGAAAAAACACCTAAAAGGTGTTTGTTATGTGTAAATTTATTTTTCAACTACATGACATTTTCTACATCTAGCTTCGTAACTTTCTACAGCTCCAACTTGTATTATCGGTTCATCATACTTAGCTGGCTTACCATTATAAGTCTTTGAGATCTAGTTGCTGGTTGGCCACAAACTGAACATATAGCTTGAATTTTATCTACAAATTCAGCTACAGCTAACAATTTAGGCGTAGGACCAAAAGGCTCTCCTTTAAAATCCATATCTAATCCAGCTGCAATAACTCTTATCCCTTTATCTGCTAACTTTATAGCCATATCAACTACTTCATTATCAAAAAATTGAACCTCATCTATTCCAACTACTTGAGTATCTTCATTTATATACTTTTCCATTTCCGAAGAATCCTTTATAGGAATAGCATTTATTGCATATCCGCTATGAGATACTACATCTTCTTTACTATATCTATCATCAATAAGAGGTTTAAAAACAACTACGTTTTGTTTTGCAATCTTAGCTCTTTTTAATCTTCTTATTAATTCTTCACTTTTACCACTGTACATAGGACCTATGACAATTTCTATATATCCATGATTTACCGGTCTATACATACTTAATCCTCCTATATAAATAAAATAGGAGTTGGCAAGCCAACTCCGTATTTACTATTAGTCGATTTTGAATCTCTTCTTGAACTTGTCTATTCTTCCACCAGCTTCTATATTCTTTTGCTTTCCAGTATAGAAAGGATGGCATTCTGAACATATCTCAACTTTTATTTCGTCTTTAGTTGATCCAGCAACGAATGTGTTTCCACAAGCGCAACGTACTTCAACTTCTTGGTATTTTGGTTGTATATCTTTTTGCATATTTGTCACCTCTTCTCCTTACTTTTCGAAATTAATTATATTAACTTTTCGTTTTTCATTATTCAACTACACCATTATAACATAAGATTATTTAGGGTACAAGAGTTTTCTAATTAGTTTAAAGTCTCTTTTATATACTTTATAAACGAATTATTATCCTTTGTTCTCTTAAGTAATTCTAGTACTTTATCAGTTACTTCATATACTGAATTACTGCTCATATCTTTTCTAAGTTTCCAAAGTGCAGCTTTCTCTTCTTCTGTTAATAGTAAATCTTCTCTTCTTGTTCCTGATTTGTATATATCAACAGCAGGGAACACTCTCTTCTCAGCTAATTTTCTATCTAAGTGTAATTCCATATTTCCAGTTCCTTTGAACTCTTCAAAGATAACATCATCCATTCTAGATCCTGTTTCAACTAACGCTGTAGCTAAAATAGTTAAAGATCCGCCTTGTCTAATATTTCTCGCAGCTCCAAAGAATTTTTTAGGCCCATGAAGCGCTCCAGGATCTAATCCTCCTGATAACGTTCTTCCAGTTGGTGATATACTTAAGTTGTACGCTCTTGCAAGTCTTGTAATACTATCTAATAATATAACAACATCTTTTCCATGTTCAACTAATCTTTGCGCTCTATTTAGAACCATCTCAGCAACTTTAACATGATGGCTTGATACCTGATCAAAAGTTGAATAAATAACGTCTGCGTCTATAGATTCTTGCATATCTGTAACTTCTTCTGGTCTTTCATCAATAAGAAGAACTATTAACTCTACATCTGGATGATTTTTAACTATACTATTGGCTACACTTTTTAAAAGAATCGTTTTACCAGCTTTAGGTGGTGCTACTATCAATCCTCTCTGCCCTTTACCAATAGGAGAAATTAAATCTATTAACCTTGTAGATATTTCATTTTGATACTTCTCTAATGTAAGTCTTTCTTCTGGGTATATCGGTGTAAGAGTTTCAAAAGACCTTCTTTTTGTAGCTGTTTCAGGATGTTCGTCATTTATTTTTTGAACATATAATAATGCTCTAAATTTTTCACCACTTTTTGGATGTCTTGTTATACCTTTAACTTTATCTCCTGTTTTCATATTGAATCTTCTAATTTGCGATGGTGAAACATATACATCGTGTTCTGTAGATAAATAGTTAGGTCCTCTTAAAAATCCAAATCCATCTGGTAGTATTTCTAAAACACCCATTACCTCATCATCTTTAGATGTATTGAACTCGTCAACAATTTTAGCTTCATCAACTTCTTTAACATTATATGAATTCCTGTTGTAATTTTGATTGTATCTTTGAGTTCTATTTTCATAAACCTTAGGTTCTTGCTTATTCACACTTTTGTTTGTTCTACTTTTAATTTCTTTTTCGGTTTCTTTTTTCTCGATTTCTTTATTATTATCTATCATGTCCTTATTTTTATACTCATTTATTATTTGTATTAACTCATTTTTTTTATACTTACTTATAGACTTAATCTCTAATTTCTTTGCTAATTCTTTTAGTTGAACTAGAGTCATGTCATCTAAATTATCCAAAGTCATATCTTTCGTATTCAAAAAAGTCCTCCTATCCCATAATTAAATTACAATTTTATTCGGAAATTAAAGGCGTGCAAATGAGAAGCTACCATTATTATAGCAAACAGTTAAACTTAATACTATCACTATTTATACATTATGGTCAACAAATAAAAAAATAAAACTATTCAAACAAAATAGTTTTATTTTTCTCACCTTCTATATACTATATTTACCCATTAAATCCGTTAATATATCATTTTTATCAACTGAATGTATTGCATCGACAAATCTGATTGTTCCTGTTTTTGCTCTCATAACAACCGAATTTGTTGTTATTCTATTGTTCCCTAAACTAACTACACCTTTTAATAAATCTCCATCTGTTATTCCTGTTGCTGCAAAGAACAGTTCATCACCTTGAGCTAAGTCCTCTAATGATAATATTTTTGATATATCTTCATCTGTTAATCCCATTTCATGGCATCTAATTCTTTCTTGCTCACTTAGTGGATAAATCTGAGCTTGCATATCTCCGCCCATGCACTTAATTGCTGCCGCTGTTATAACACCTTCTGGTCCACCACCAATTCCCATAAGCATATCTATTCCTGTATCTTCAAAGCAAGTTGCAATACCTGCTGCTACATCTCCATCTCCGAACATTTTTATTCTTGTCCCTAATTTTCTAGCTGCTTCAAATATATAGTCATGTCTTTCCCTGTCTTGTACTATTATAGTCATTTCTGTTGTCTTTTTATTTAAAGCTTTTGCTACATTTTTTATATTTTCTTCAACACTTGCGTTTAAATCTATACATCCCTTTGCCTTAGGTCCAACAATTATCTTCTTCATATAAGTGTCAGGCGCTTTAAGTAAACTTCCTTTTTTCCCCATTGCTATTACAGAAATAACATTAGGTAGTCCTTTAGCGATTAGTGTAGTTCCATCCAAAGGGTCTACTGCTATATCAACTTTCATGCTATCATCTGTCGCCATACCAACTTTTTCACCAATATATAACATAGGAGCCTCATCCAACTCTCCTTCTCCTATTACAACTTCACCATCGACCTTAACTGTTTCAAAAGCTCTTCTCATGGCCTCAACTGCTGCGCCGTCAGCTCCGTTTTTATCTCCTCTGCCCATAAACTGCGATGAGACTAAAGCTGCTGCTTCCGTTACTCTAACTAACTCTAATGCTAAATTTCTATCCATAAAATTCATCTCCCTTAGTTCGTTAATCTCTCTTCAAATTATATATCACATTTAATAAATAGTAAACATTTATAAATGTTAAATAAGGGTTTTAGTGTGTTATATAATTGTAAAAATACATAAAAAAAGCGATAATTTAAAAATTATCGCCTTTTTATTAGTTCTTAGGTACAGTTTCCCAGTCTTTTAAGAATTTTTCTATACCTATATCTGTCATAGGATGCCCTAGCATTTGTTTAAAAACTTTGTAAGGAACAGTTGATATATCAGCACCTGCTTTAGCTGAAGTTAAAACATGTTGAGGATGTCTTATACTAGCTGATATTATTTCAGTGTCTATACCATGTATGCTGAATATTTCTGCAACTTCCTCTATTAACATTATTCCTTCTTGACCTATATCATCTAATCTACCAACAAAAGGACTTACATAAGAAGCACCTGCTTTAGCTGCTAATAATGCTTGGTTTGATGAGAATATTAAAGTTACATTAGTTTTTATTCCTTTTTTATGTAAAGCTGATACAGCTTTTAATCCTTCTGCACACATAGGTATCTTTATTACTATATTTTCATGAATTTTACTTAACTCTTCGCCTTCTTTTATCATTCCTTCGCTATCCATTGAGATAACTTCTGCAGATATTGGTCCATCTACAATTTGAGTTATTTCCTTAACTACATTTTCAAAAACTCTTCCTTCTTTAGCTATTAATGAAGGGTTTGTTGTAACACCTTCTATAACTCCCCAAGAGTTTATTTCTTTTATTTCATCTACATTTGCAGTATCTATAAATAGTTTCATGTTTTACCTCCTTATATTTACAATCCTATAAATAAAGTTATTACCTTATCAATTTTAAACATTATGTATTACTTATAAATTAACCTAAACTAAAAGTTTAAAAAGTCCTTAAATTACAAGGACTTTTTAATATATTCTACCACTATTTCTCAATTACTTCTATCCTTAATTTATTAAGAGCTTTTCTAACTCTGATACTAAAGAATTAAATTTTTGTGTAGTTTGTTCTATAGGTTTAGTACTGTAAAGATTTATACCACTCTCTTTCAATAATTCTATCGGATAGTTAGAACCTCCTTTTTTAAGAAATGATAAATAATTTTCAGGACCATTTTTAATTATATCTTGAGAAAATGCAATTCCGGCGCTACATCCTGTAGCATATTTATAAACATAGAAACTATTGTAAAAATGTGGTATTTTTGCCCAACCAACCTTAGATAATTGGTCTACTCCAAAATCTTTACCATAATATTTTTGCAAAAGTTCTCCCCATATATCATTTAGTACTAATACATTTACAACTTCTCCACTTTCAAGCTTTTGATGCACTTTGTACTCGAATTCTGCATACATGGTTTGTACAAACAAAGTATTTTTTATTAAATCTAGATACTGAGTTATATAATAAGCTTTTTCATCTTTATTTTGAGTATTTTTTATTAACATTTCATATAACATAGCTTCATTAGTTATAGATGCTACTTCATGAGTAAAAATACTAGGTTTTGAATTTAAATAATTTTGATTCTTTGAACTCATATATCCATACACAGCATGTCCTAATTCATGAGATAAAGTAGATACAGAATCTAAATTTCCGCTATAATTCATTAAAACATAGGGATGACTATCATATACAGATAAACAATATGCTCCACTTACTTTATTATGATTAGAATATACATCCACCCATCGTTCATTAAAAGCTTTATAAAGTATATCTCCATATTCTTTACCTAAAGGATTTAACGATGCATATACAATACTTTGCGCTTTATCATATGGAATATACTCATCTACTGGATTTATGATTGGAGCATGCATATCATATGAGTAAACTTTATCTAAGTTCAATACTTTTTTTCTTAAATGTATATATTTGTGCAAACTTCCTAAATTATTATCAACCGTATTTATAAGTTCATCATAAACTTTAGGATCTATATCATCGCCTGACATGTACATATCTCTTGAATTTTTATAACCTCTAGTATTTGAATAAAAAATATTTTTCTTAACTTGTCCTATAAATAATCCTGATAACATATTTATATTATCATTGTACTGTAGAGATTCATTTTCATAAGCTTTTTTTCTTTCTTCTCGATTAGAACTTTCTAGTGCTAATGCATATTGTGATGGATTTAAGTTCGATTTTTTATCCATATTCATAAAAAGGTCATATACTTCTTTAGGTAAAGAAGCTATATCACTTATATTGCTTAACATTTCTTCTTCCTTAGAATTTAGATAATGCTTTTTGTTCCTTCTGATATCATTTAAATACATACTATACTTACTTGATATTTTTTCATTTTTCATGATATCTTTAAAATCTTTATTTGATAGTTTTAAAATTTCTAATTCTAAATTAGAACAAATAAAACTATATTCTTTATATACTTTATTCAAACTTTCGTTCATATTTAGATAGTCATACGATTTATTGTTAATATCACTATTTAAAGATACATACGCACTTAATTTTTCTAATTCTGAATCTAATTCTTCTTTTATATTTAATGCATATAGTAAATGTTTTTGAGATTTTGTTACTTTTCCCACATAATTTTCTAACTCTTTAGTTTCTTTACTAAATTTACTTAGATTTTTTCCAATCACTATTACTCTTATATAATTTAGATATATCCCAAGTAGTAAATTTTGTTTGGTTTTTCTTCTTCTTTTTTATCATTTTTAGAAGGTTCTTTTTTATTAGTATCATTTATCATTTCAAGTGCTTTTTCACTAAAAGCTTCACTGTTTCCGTTTATATCTCGTTTTAATAAAATAGATGCAAATAATATAACTGCAATGACTATAGTTATTACTCTATACATATTTTTCCCCATAAAAAGCCATCCTTTCACTAAGATTATTAGTATTAGGATGGCTTTTTGAATTTATATTATTCAGTTTTTGGAAAATAAGTATTTTAAAAATTATCCACATAATTATCAACATATTAACATGTTTAAAATGTTAATTTTTCAACATATTTTATACAAATTTTTTCGTATTTATACATTTAACACTGTAATTATCCACATATTATACATAGTTATTAACATTTTTTATGTTTTTTTGTTGATATTTATTTATTTTTAAATAAATATTTTTTAGTTAAAATTGTTAGAATTATTTTTAAATTCGCGCATATTTTGTCGAATATTGTAATTTCAACATATTCATAGCTTTAAATCATATATATATATCCACATTTTATCCACATTTTATTAACATTTTGTGTATAACTTGTGGATTTATAAATTTAATGCTTGAATACTTTACTAACAAGTACCGTCATATCATCATGAATATTATTATTTTGTATATCAAGTGCTCTGTTTAAAATTTCATTTGAAATTTCTTTTGGATTAGTTGTATCTAATCCTTTTAAGAAATATATAAGCCAGTTATCTCCTAAGTTTTTATTCTTTCCAGCATCAACAATTCCATCAGAAACCATAATTATATAATCTCCATCTTTTAATTTTCGACTATCTCTATCTATATTTATATCTGATAGTATTCCTACTGGCAAAGAAGCACTAGATATAAGTTCTATTTCTCCACTACTTCTTTTTATATAAGTTGAGCAAGCTCCCATTTTAATAGTATTTAATACTCCCTTGTTTAAATCAATAATTCCTAAATCTAATGTCGAAAACATCTCATCTGATGATTTAAGCATTAATATATTATTTATAGTATCAATTATTATTTCTTCATCTATATTGGAATCCATCATATTTTCTAATATATCTATGGTAACAGATGATTCTTCATATGCTTTTCTTCCTTTACCCATTCCGTCACTTATGGCTAGCATATATTTACCATCTGACACTTCCATATAAGTATAATTATCTCCAGAAATTATGTATCCATCTTTTGACATATTTGAAACTTCCGTTGCAATTTTAAATTCTTGCCTTTTAGTTAGTTTTATTTTACACTGGCCTCCTGTACAGGTACATCCAACTTTTCTTGCCACTAACTCTTCTCCTAAAATATTAGATATAATATTTGTTATTTTCCTTTCACATAATTTATTGTCACTGCAAGTTTCTTTTTCTATTAAAACTTCAAAATCATTGCTGTCTGTAGATATATAATTAAGTTTTTTTACACTTATATTATTTCTATCTAGTTCAACGAGCAAGTTTTTTTCCATCTCCATATCAAACGTTATATCTTTATCTAATTCTTTAGCCATACATTCTATTGATTTAGACATATACCTGATTTGATTTGCTACCAATTTCCTATTTTCAGAAAATTTTTGTTCCCAACTATAATCTAATGCAAACATTTTATAATAATAATTAGATGCCTTAACAATACTTTCAGGTTTTATACAATCCTTTTTAAAATCAATAGGTATATTTTCTAAATAAATTTCACCACTATCCTCTAATTCTTCTAATATCCTATTCAGCATTGTATAAGTGTAATTAAATTTAGAGTCCCAACATCTTCTTCTCATTCCACAATTTTTACACTCATCGTTATGAACCATATCTATTATGTGTGCTATATCCTTTTGATCTAATATTTTTTCTTTTTCTCTTACCCTATCAAAAGTATTCGCTAAATCTGAATACGTTTTATACATTCCCCTCAATCTATTATTTGTTATTTCTCTATTTCTAGATAAATAATCTTCAATTCCATCTTTAAGACTGCCATTACCTTTTATAGTTTTTTCTATACCTTTTATTATCTTATCAGGAATAAGTATTACCAATACACTTGCTATCAAAATATCTCTAACTTCCATAATATTAGATCCAATTCCAGATGTATAAATATAAATCAAACTCCATCCTACTATATATCCTGCTATACTTAAATACTTGTTAACTTTATTAAATCCACCTGAAATCAATCCTGCAAATGCATAAATACCCATATACATACTAGATACAAGGTTATTTATGAAGTAAACTAATCCAATTATAACTCCACTAGATGAACCTAGTGCAGCCCCACCTGTAATAGATAATATTAGTATAGTCATTGTTGTTAAAACATTTCTAATAGATATTCCAAGTAAAGAAACTTCTCCTATTCCCATTATGCTAAAGATCACAATGATCGTTAAAGCTACTATTTCTTCATTAGATGTAACTGTTCTTGAAGCCCTTTTGTTTATTACAGCTACTCCATACGAAAAAATATATGTTCCTACAAACATTAGAATACATTCAACTAAAGCTATACTTAAGTTATATACATAACTACCAAATATAAGAGCTTGTCCAATAGATATGGGAATCATTATTAAAGTTCCTATAATAGATATTTTATTTATTGATTTTATATTTTTAATATAACTAGAAATAATTTGAATAATAATTATACAAATTGAATATTTTATAATGTTAGATACTTGATTAAACGATAGTACCGTACCCGCTAAAGTAGCTATAAATACAGGTAGTTTATACTTATCTATAACAGATACACATAAGAAAAAAGCTACCCCCAATGGAGCTATATTATCCACAACCATAGCTCTACTAAGTAAAAATCCAAACAAACATAAAACAAGTGTGTTCGTATCCAAAAAATTAACTTGTCCTATATTTTTAAAAACTAAATTTCTTTTATTAACCGATATACTTCTTTCCATAAAAAAACCTCCCCCTGTTATTTTCATACTGAAATTGTAACAAATGAGAGATAGCTTTTTTGTCATAATAGGTAGCAAATACCTTATAATATTAAGACATTTTTTTTGCGTTTTGACATAATAATCCTTCCAAATTATCGTATTCACTTACTATAATTTTTTCTTTTTCTAAGTTTTTCATTATTAAATTTAAAATTGCTACACCAGCTGTTATAATATCCGCTCTTTTAGGCTGTAGCCCTTTTAAGTTTTTCTTATCATTTAATGTCATCTTTTTTAAATTTTGTAAAATATTATCTAAATCTTTTTTGCATATTTCACTTTCATGGATTTTTTCCATAGAATATGTTTCTAACTCCTGATTTATGGCCGAAACAGAAGTTATTGTTCCTCCAATACCAACTATTGATTTTATATTTTCTTTTTTTAATACACTTAGAGTTTTATTTATAGTTTTAAATATAAATTTTTCCATATTTTTAAACTCTATTTCACATATTGGATCCTGCTTTAAAAATTTTTCAGTCATTCTTAAAGCTCCTACATTTTCACTTTGGCAAAATTCAATTCCTTCAGAGCCTCCTAAAATAAATTCTGTAGAACCTCCACCTATATCTATAGCTAATATACTTTCTTTTTCTTCTAGACCCTGTAAAATCCCTGCAAAACCTAAATTGGACTCCTCTTCTCCACTTATTATATCTACATCTATATTCAATTCCTTTTTTGCTCTATTTACAAAATCCAATTTGTTTTTGCTATCTCTTAAAGCCGATGTCCCTATACAAAAAATTGTTTTACAACCTTTAGATTTTGCTAAAATTGAAAATTCTTTTAAAGCTTCAATATTTCTTTCTATAGCTTCTTTTGATATGCATCCTTCACTATCTACCCCTTGACCAATTCTAGTAGTATTTACAAACTTCTCTCTATTTAAAAGTTTGCCATCTATGAAATCTGCTACTAATAATCTCATAGAATTCGTTCCTATATCTATAGCTCCTAATCTCAATTTGCTAACCTCCTATTAACGTAATTAAAAAATGTAGATATAAATAGAGGAAGTATCTAATTACTTCCTCTATTTATATCTACATATATTATTTCATTTGGCTTTACCATTTTCAATCTATTTCTGGCTATGTCCTCTACATATTTATCATCATCTAAGCTTTTCTTGGATTTTTTAATCCTTTAATATCTTTTTCTGTTTCTTTTATTTCTTTTTTCAAAGAAGCAATTTCATTGTTGTATTTAACAGATTTAAAAATTTGAGTAGTAAACCCACCTATAAGTGATATTACTAAAAAAGATAAAAACATCCCAACAATTAGATATCTTGACCCTAAAAATTTTTCTTTTGTTCATAATCTCCCCCCTTACGATTTAATTTTTACTCTTTTTAACTTACCTAACTTAAATTTCATAAACATCGCTATTCTTAAAATTAAATTAGGTATATAAAATATAGTATCAAATAATAAGTGTATTGAGTAGATTATAACGTAATACAAATTAACCGAAATCTTGCACGTACATACTAAAATTCGTCTTATAGTGTTAATAACAAATCCTATTGATTTATTTAATACTTTTAGTATGAATTTACTGATAGTATTATAATAAATAATAAATCCTATAAATAAAGCAATAAAATGATAATATCTTAAATCAAAGGATTCTATGACATTTATAGTTACAAAAACAAGCAAAGTCACAATTATCCAAAATAATACATCATAAAAAACTGAGAAAATTTTTATTATATTAAAGTTTTGTTTAAAAGCTCTATATAGATCAAATAAAACCCCTATAAATATTCCACCATATATCGTTGCAAAAAATGCTCCGAGGTCCTGAGTGAATGGTATCATTATTTAAATAACTTCTTAAAGAAATTTTCTTGAGGTTCCTTAGCCTTACTGTAATTTATTCCATTTATAGTCCCTGTCACAGTAATAACTTTTTCGTCTATACTAAGCTTACTCATGTCTAAATTTTCTCCATCTACAATCATATCTCCAGATGTAGTTCTTATTTCTACTTTTTTATCATTGAAAGAGTATATATGCTCTACTCCAGAAATAGTTAAACTTGATCGATTGTTTAAGCTTATACTATGTTCCATAATATCCCTCCATATTAAATCTTTATAATTAACCTAATATAAATATACGAGGGATATTTAAAATTTATTCTATTATCTCAAACATTTCTTTAGCATCATTTTTTAATACATGATCTTTTATTTCTTTTATTTCAAATTTCATTAGTTTTTCACCAAATTGAATTTCAAGAATATCTCCTATATTAACTTCTGATGATGATTTAGCTAACTTACCGTTTATAGTAACTATACCTTTATCACAAGCCTCTTTAGCCACTGTTCTTCTTTTTATTATTCTTGAAACTTTTAAAAATTTATCTAATCTCATCTATGAAAACCTCCTTATATAGAAAAAGTGTGGAAAATCCACACTTTTAAATATAAATAAAATTATCCATTTATTATATCTTTTAATCCCTTTCCAGCTTTGAAAACTGGTGCCTTAGAAGCTGGTATATCTATAACTTCTTCTGGGTTTCTTGGGTTTCTTCCTTGTCTTGCTGCTCTTTCTCTAGTTTCAAAAGTTCCAAATCCTACTAATTGAACTTTTTCTCCTGATACTAATGCTTCTTCAACTGATTTCATGAAAGCATTTAATGCTGCTTCTGCTTCCTTCTTTGTTAATTCACTCTTTTCTGCCATTTTTGCTACTAATTCAGCTTTATTCACGTTACTTACCTCCTAAAAGTTTATATTATAGAATTTTATACTCAATATTAGATAAAATTCTAGATTTTTAACAAAATACCTTCTGCTTACTAAATTTTTTTAGATTCATTCCAAATTTCATCCATCTCTGCTAATGACATATCTTCTAATTGTCTATTTAAACTTATAGCTCTATTTTCTATAAATTCAAATCTATTTACAAATTTTTCAGTAGTCAAGTTCAATGCTTCTTCTGGATTTATATCTAAAAATCTAGCAAGATTAACTATAGAGAATAGTAAATCTCCTAGTTCTTCCTTTATGTATTTTATATTTCCTTGTTTGTGTTCGTCAAGTAATTCTTTATATTCTTCTACAATTTTTTTAAAAACATCGTCAATATCATCCCAGTCAAACCCTACCAAAGATGCCTTATATTGTACTTTTTTAGCCTTTGTTAGTGCTGGTAAACTGTTTGGAATTCTTTTCAATCCTTCTGTTATCGTAGATTCACCTTTTTCCTTCTTTTTTAACTCTTCCCAAGTTTTGTCATATGTATTCATATCCACTTCTTCATTTTTAAATACATGAGGATGTCTAAATATTAATTTCTCACAAATGCTATTAGTAATTTCTTTTAAATCAAAGTAGCCTTCTTCTTTACCTATTTGTGAGTGAAAAACAACATGAAGTAAAATATCACCTAGTTCTTCTATCATTTCATCAATATCATCATTATCTATAGCTTGTCCAAGTTCATATGCTTCTTCAATTATATGAGCTTTTAGAGATTTATGCGTTTGTTTCTTATCCCAATCACATCCATTTTCTCCTCTAAGTTGCTCAACTATATTTTCTAGATCTTTTACTGTATTATACATAGTTTTATCAGATTTTGGAATATATAAACTTGTTAAATAATCAAATTCATTATCATTTCTATCAAGTTCATATAATTTAACATACTTTTTGCTTTCTAAAGCTTTAACGCCTGCAGCTTTTACTATACATATTTCTTGTTCATCATCATAATTTTCCATTAATGCTAACTTTACATTTGATGCTATAAATCTATCATAAATTTGAGTAATTATCATGCTAGTATTTGTATCTATATAGCTATTTTCAATTTCAAATGCATCTACTAACTTAAATCCTTCTGATGGATCAACTTCTAAATAGTTAAACATAGCATCTACAAAGCTCATAGAAGCTATTGTTTCCACTTCTACGCCTTTTCTATGTGCAATCCCAGCAATTATACCTACAGTCTTTTCTGCAACCCTAGGATGTCCAGGTACTGCATATATAAGATCTCCATTTTGTGTTTCTTCAATTATAAAATTTGATATATTATTATAAATATTATCAAAGTTTTCATCTTGATTATAAAAATAATCCAAAGATGTATATTTTATTTCATTCTTTAACTTATCAATTATAGGATGTTTCTCAGTTCTAAGAAAAACTCTAGAGCTATTTTTTAAAGCTTCTAAAGCTCCTTGGCTTATTAAAGAATATTCTCCAGGCCCAAGACCTACTATAGTTATTTTTCCCATATAAAAAGTCTCCTTATCCTGTAAAAATAAAGGAAGTTACTTAATATAAGTATTTCCTTTATTTACACATATATATACATTATTTCATAAGTTTTAATTTTCTAAGAACTTTATATACTTTATCTCCCTTAGGCATATTTAACAATTCATCTTTTTTTATACCGCCTAATCCAATAGTTGAAATTACATAAACTATACCTCCAATAACCATTGATATTAAAGTCGATAAAGTATTTCCTAACGTTCCTATCATAATACCATAACTTAATTTTACTGTTACAAACATAATAAGTACAATTATTAATGGCTTTATGAAAAATGTTTTAACTGATAATCTCATTCTCATTGCTTTTTTTATGTAGTTTAATTCAAGCATAGCAGCTACAAAATAAGCCGTTACAGTCCCTAAAGCTGATCCTATAACATTTATTTCTGGTATTGCTGTTAATGTGTAACTAATCACTATTTTAAAAGCCATACCTATAACCAAACAAAAAACTGGAACCATAGGTTTTCCCATACCTTGAAGTATACCATTTAAGCTCTGTATAAGCCCTAAAAATACTACACAAGGTGTTAAAACTAATAATATAGTCCCAACTGAATCTGGTTGTGCTGGAAATAAAAGTTTCATTATAGGATGTGCTAAAGATGCCATCCCAAAAGCCGCTGGTAAAACAATCATTAATGTTACTTTTATAGCAGTTTTAGTTTCTTTTATAGCTTTAGCTCTATTTCCAACAGCATAAGCTTGTGATATGGCAGGAACTAAGCTCATACTCATAGCAACAGTTATAACTGCTGGTAAGTTGATTATAGCCATAGCCATTCCCGTTAATTGACCAAACATTACATTTGCCTCAGTTTGGGTAAAACCAGCCTCTACTAACCTTCTTATAACAATTACAGTATCTACCATATTTACTAGTGGCATAACAGCTGCTCCTATAGTTATAGGTATAGCTACTACTAATAATTTTTTAGTATCCTAGATACACTTTCTTCTCTAAATTTTTTACTTGATTTTATTTCTCTTTTTATAGTTTTTAATTTAAATAAATAAGCTATTATCAGATATATAATAGATGCTATAGCCCCTATAGTAGCACCAATTATAGCCCCTGCTGCACCTTGTTGTGATCCAGGGTTTGGCCCAAGACTAGTCATAAAAAGATACGCAAGAGTTATTCCTAATATAACTCTAAAAAGTTGTTCAATTATTTGAGAAATCGCTATATGAGTCATTTCTCTTCTTCCTTGAAAATATCCTCTATAAGATGACATCGCCGGAACAAATAAAAGAGCTGGTGAAATAGCAACCATTGCATATTTAGCTCCCGGATTTTTCATTATGTAATTTACAATAAAATCTGATCCAAAGAAAAATATACAAAATGATACGAACCCTGTTATTGTCAGTACACGATGAGATACTTTAAATACCTTATGTGCTCCTTTATAGTTACCTATAGCTATTTTTTCTGAAACCAATTTGGCTAGTGCAGTTGGAAACCCTGCAGTTGCCAAAATTAAAAAAAAGGTATATACAGGGTATGCAGCTTGATAATACCCCATACCTTCTGCCCCAATTAAATTCCCAACAGGTATTCTAAAAAATCCACCTATTATTTTAACTATGATTCCTGCTAATCCTAGTATTAATGCCCCTTTCAAGAATGAATCTTTTCCCTTATTGTTACTCATAATTCCCCTCCATATTATGTTGTATAACAAACTCTAATATAACATATATGCTATTGTAGATTCAATAATTACCTTGTAAACTTTAAAAGACCCTATATCAAAGGGTCTTTTAAAAAATACTATTGAACTTGTTTGCCTAGGAAATTAGCTGCCACTTTAAGTAATTTCTCATCACTATCATTTAGACCTGCTTCATCTTTAGAAACTAAGCATATAGATCCTATACAATCTCCAGATGAACTAACTATAGGCATTATTATTTGCATTTTATAGTCCATTGAATCATCTTTGTATAGTGCAACTAATTTATTATCTTTTACGTGAGTAGAAATTCTATTTTCTATAAGATCTTCTAATTCCCTACTTATACTTTTTTCTTTATAATCTTTTTTAGGTAATTTAGATACAGCTATTATTGAATCTAAATCTGTTACCACAACTCCATGACCTAAGGTTTCTCCCAAAGTTTCTGCATATTCTTGAGAAAATTCATTAAGCTCTCCAATTGGAGAGTATTTTTTTAATATTACTTCTCCATCTTTAGCTGTAAATATTTCTAAAGGATCTCCTTCTCTAATTCTTAGAGTTTTTCTTATTTCCTTTGGTATAACAACTCTTCCAAGGTCATCTATTCTTCTAACTATTCCTGTAGCTCTCATATCAGATTAATACCTCCATTAGTAACTTTGAACTTATTTTTACCAACGTTAAGAAAATATACAAAACCTATACCATTATAATAATGGTATAGGTTTTTTTTATATGTTAATTTTTAGAGCTTCTTTTTCATTTGTTTCAACGTCTGCCTTATCTGTTAACTGTTTAACTTTTTCAGTATATTTTTGATATAGTAAGTTTTGTTTTATATTGTCTTTAACTTCATCAAATGTATATTCTTTATATTTTTTATCAGTTACTTTTATTATATGATATCCATATTGAGTTTTTACTACATTAGAAATGTCTCCTTTGTCCATTGCAAATGCAGCTTTTTCAAATTCTGGAACCATTTGGCCTTTTGAGAAGAATCCTAAATCTCCACCTTTAGCTGCAGAACCTTTATCATCTGAATTTTCTTTAGCAAGCTTAGCAAAATCTCCTCCTGACTTAACTTTTTCATAAAGATCGTCAGCTTTTTTCTTAGCTTCTTTTTGTTTTCTTCAGAAAGAGGTTTATTAGTTTTTGATCAACTGTTGATATTAATATATGAGATGCTCTAACCTCATCATCTACATAGTTATTTTTATTTTCGTCATAATACTTTTTCATTTCAGCTTCATTTATTTTTGTATTTTTATCAAAGTTATTTTTAAAGTTTTGTATAGTTATATCTTTTTCTAATTGAGATTTTAAAAACTCATCATCGATACCATTATCTTTTAAAAATTTCTCATAATCTTTATCTTGCTTTACACTTTCTTTTAATTGTTTAAATTGTTTATCAACCTCTGATTGTTTAGCTTCTAACTTATCCTTTTTTGCTTGTTGATATATAACTTGTTCTTGTACCATTTGTTGTAAAATAGCCTTTTTCATTTCATCCTTATATTTTACACCTTCTTTAATTTCTTGATCCCATAAATCCTTACCATACATTTTAGAAATAGATTCTTTATAAGTCTCAACTGTCTTTTTATAATCAGATGCAGTTATTTCAACTCCATTTACTACCGCTACAGGCTTTTCATTGCCACACGCAGTCATAGCTACCCCTAAAAGAACTACCATTATTAATGATATTATTTTTTTCAATTTCAACATCCTCTCTAATTTTTATTTTTGAATTACACATTTGTTCAAGTATGTTTTCTAATTCTAAAATTATCTTATATCCATTTTTTCCTTAGTTTTGTATCTTGTTTGTGGTAAAAGAATAATTTCATCTTTTGCCATTCTAACTTTTTCTATACCTAACTTTTTGCATAATGTTTTCATGTAAGCAATAGACATAAGTGCATTTACAGACTTAGGAATATCAGAGAATCTATCCTCTAATTCATCTTTTATATCATTTAAATCTTCTTCATTTTCTATAGAAGCAATTTTTTTGTACATTTCAATTTTTATAATTTCATCTTCTATATAGCTATCAGGTATGTATGCATTTACCGGTAAATCTATTTCTACATCTATTTCTTCCTCTAATATTTCTCCTTTTACCTTTCTTATTGCATCATTTAACATTTTAACATATAAATCATATCCAATAACAGCCATATGTCCATGTTGTTGTGGTCCTAGTATATTTCCTGCACCTCTAATTTCTAAGTCTCTCATAGCGATTTTAAAGCCTGATCCAAACTCAGTAAACTCTTTTATAGCTTTTAATCTTTTTTCTGCAACTTCACTTAAAACTTTATCCTTTTCATACATAAAGTAAGCATAACCTTGCCTATTACTTCTTCCAACCCTACCCCTTAACTGATACAGTTGGGCTAATCCCATTTTGTCAGCATCATAAACTATCATGGTGTTAGCGTTAGATATATCCATACCTGTTTCTATTATAGTTGTACAGACAAGAACATTGTATTCTTTGTTTAAAAATCCTAGTATAATATTTTCTAACTCTTTACCAGTCATCCTTCCATGAGCAACAGCTATTTTAGCATCTGGAACTAATCTTTGAATCATGCTAGCCATCTCATCTATTCTTTCAACTCTATTATATACAAAAAATACTTGACCATCTCTAGCGATTTCTCTTTCTATCTCATCTTGTATTATACTCTCTTTACCTTCTACAACATATGTTATAACTGGATATCTCTCTTGAGGTGGTTCTTCTATAACACTCATATCTCTTATTCCACTTAGAGACATGTGTAAAGTTCTAGGTATAGGTGTTGCTGATAATGTTAAAACATCTACTGTTGATTTTATCTTTTTTAAAGATTCCTTATGTTTTACCCCAAATCTTTGTTCTTCATCAATTACCACTAATCCTAAATTAGGAAGATCTATATCTTTAGATATTATTCTGTGAGTTCCTATAATTACGTCTACCAATCCTTTTCTAGCATCCTCAATTATTTGTTTTTGCTCTTTTGGAGTCTTAAATCTACTTAATACCTCAACTCTTATAGGATAATTTTCAAATCTAGCTCTAAAAGTATTGTAATGCTGCTGAGCAAGTATTGTAGTAGGAACTAATACTGCAACTTGTTTTTGGTCCATACAAGCCTTAAAAATAGCTCTTATAGCTACTTCTGTCTTTCCGTAACCAACATCACCGCATATAAGTCTATCCATTACCTTGTTAGACTCCATATCCTTTTTAGTTTCTTCTATAGCTTTTATTTGGTCATCTGTTTCTTGATACGGGAATAAAGTTTCAAATTCACCTTGCCATAAAGTATCTTTGCTAAACTTGTATCCTTTTATTTTTCTCTTCTTGCATATAGTTCTACTAAATCTTTGGTCATGTCTTCTATTTCTTTTTTACTTTAGCTTTAGCCTTTGACCATTCATTGCTACCAAGTTTATTTAATTTAATTTTTTCTGTATCTGAACCTATAAACTTCTGTATCTTATCCATTTGGTCTATAGGTACATATAAATTATCTCCACCTTGATATACAACTCTCATATAATCTTTTTTTACACCATTCACACTTAGTTGATCTATACCTACATATCTACCAACCCCGCTGTTTTCATGTACAACATAGTCTCCTACATTTAAATCTAAGAAACTTTCTATCTTTTGACCTTTATTAGATTTTTTAGTTTTCACTGTTTTAGCTCTTTTGTTTGAGCCTATCATTTCTTTATCGGTTATAACATCAAATTTTATAGACTTATATTGGAAACCTGACGTTATATTACCTACAACTATAACAATTTGTGATGATTGAATATCTATATCTCTTTTTCTAGATAAAATACTTTCTGTTCCTAAATTTAATAGTTCCTTGTTTAATTTTTTAGCTCTATCATATGTGTTAGTTGCTAAAAGAATTTTATGTCCATTATATTTTAGTCTATTTAATTCTTCTGCTAGAATGTCTATCTTTCCATTAAAAGTAGGTATTTCTCTACTTTCAAAATTAACTATACTTCCTATGTTGAATTCCTTAACAGATTTAGTTAATAGCATATTTAATATCAATTTTTTCTCTTCTACTAAATATTCTAAATCTGAATAATGATAAAGAAGTTTGCCTTGTTCTTTTAAAGCTAATCCTCTTTCTAGATTTAACTTATAATTTTCTTTAAACTCTGATGTGTAATTTTCACATCTTTCTTTCAAACGAGATAAGTCATTTATAAATACTATTGCATCTTCTTTTAAGTAAGTAAAAATGCTTTTGTTTTCTTCCTCATACATATAATCTATATAATTTTCTACACCTTCAAAATACGTTTTGCTAGATATATTATCTAAACTTTTATATACATCGTCATCCGTAAATTTATGAGTATCTTTTTTATTTTCTCAATAGTAGTATTTACATCATCAGGATATATAAATTCTCTTGATGGTGTTATTGTACATTTCTTTATTTTCTTTACAGATTTTTGAGTAAAAACATCGAAAGTTCTTATAGATTCAATTTCATCGTCAAATAATTCGATACGTATAGGCATATGATATTCTAAAGAGAATATATCTATTATCCCACCTCTAATACTAAATTGACCAAAACCTTCTATTTTAGATACTCTTTCATATCCTAAAGAAACTAACTTTTTTGATAGTTCATCTAAATCTATTACATCACCGATTTTATATGTAAAAATATTTTTCTTTAAAATTTCTTTAGGTATATACTTTCTAAGTATAGCTTCTGCAGATGTGACTATAATTGTATTTTCTCTGCTTATCATCTTTAAAAGTACTTTTAATTTTTTTGCTTCTTCATTTCTATCCTTGCATCTAAATGATAAAAATAGATATCTTGTGAACTTAAATAATCCACTTTATCCTTCATATAAAAACATAAATCTTCATATACTTTTTTAGCTTCTAAATCAGTATTTGCAACATATAAAATTTGCTTCTTTAAATCACTAAATATAGAGTAAGCTATATTGGATTTCTGAGCTTGTAATAATCCATTTACAAGCAATGCACTTTTATTATTTTCAATATTATTTATTATGTCTTTATATTCTTTAGAATTTTGCAAAGGAGATATAAAAATATCAGACATATTCAAATCCCCCTTATAACCTAACCATTATATTTATTCATTGCTAAATCTATATTTTCTCTAATCATACAATCTACGGATTTAGCTGCTTTCTCTAAGCCATCTTGAATATCTTCTGACTCTTCTTTTCTAAATCTAGATAACACAAAATCTGCTAAGTCCTGTCCTTGTCTTGGCTTTGATACTCCAACTCTAATTCTTGGAAATTCATTACTACCTAAGCATTTTAATATAGATCTCATTCCATTATGAGTTCCGCCACTACCTTTTTCTTATTCTTATTTTCCCAACATCTAAGTCTATATCATCGTATATAACAACTATATTTTTTAAATCTACTTTATAGTAATTATATATATCAATTAAAGTTTCTCCACTTAAATTCATGTAAGTTTGTGGTTTTACCAATAAAACTTTTTCAGCTCCTACTCTACCTTCACCTATAAAGGCCTTATGTTTTATTTTCGTTACGCTTATGCCATATTCCTTTGCCAAAATATCTATAACATTAAATCCAACGTTATGTCTTGTATTTTCATATTGTTTTCCTGGGTTTCCTAATCCTACTATTACATACATTTTCATTCCTCCTTATATCTTGTTTCAATTTAAACCTTACTTTAAAATTTTCATATCAGTAACATGCTGTTTTGTTCTAAAAATATCACAGCCAATGTACCTAAAGAAATCCATGGTGCAAGAGGAACATACGATCCTACACGCTTCTTTTTCGTAATCAACATATACATACCATATATACCCCCAATTACAAAAGATATAGGTATTATATATATGCACTTTTCTATTCCTATACAAAAACAGCACAAAGCATAGACTCCTATATCTCCTGAGCCTACACCTTTCGTTATTTTTACCACTATATACGGAATCATAAATCCAAATATCAATCCCATCAAATGATCTATTATTATTCCTCTTGTTATCAATATAATAAATCCTTGAACTATTATACCACTAATCGTAGTTATATCGTATATATACATTGTATAATAGTCCACTATAGATATCACTATTAAAAAATCTATTAGTATTGAGTACATTATAAATTCTTTACTTAATCCTAGTTTCACGTATAACATATAGATAATTATAGGTATTATAACATATAAAAAGATTTTAATTTTATTATCTTTTAAGTCAATTTTAAAGACCTCATCTAAAAAAAATATTATTATTTGTACCATTAATAAACTCATTAATATTATTTTCATCATAATTTAAGTACTAATAGCAGGATATTTTAATTATTAACATCTTGCTAAAATTCTAATCCAATTAATCGTTTCGTATATTCTAAATCTATACATCTATTTATTACACTTTCTTTTGAAATTTTCCTTCCTTTAAATAAATTTACTAAATCTTGATCCATAAGCTGCATACCATTTTTAGATCCAGTTTGTATAATATTTGAAATCTGATGGGTTTTTGAATCTCTTATTAAATTTTTTATAGCAGGTGTAGATACCATTACCTCCGTAGCTGCAACCATCCCTTCATTATTTATATCAGGTATAAGTTGTTGTGAAATTATACCTTCACATACACTCGATAGTTGCGTCCTAATTTGATTTTGTTGATTAGCTTGAAACATATCTATGATCCTATCTATTGTTTGAGCTGCTCCAATAGTGTGTAATGTGGAAAAAACCAAATGCCCAGTTTCTGCTGCTATTAAAGCTGTAGCTAATGTTTCTTCATCTCTAATCTCTCCTATAAGGATAACATCTGGATCTTGTCTAAGAACTGATTTTAATCCAGAACTAAAATTGCTTGTATCTTTGCCTATTTCTCTTTGAGATATAATACTATTTTTTCTATTGTGAATATATTCTATTGGATCTTCTAAAGTTATTATATGTTTTTGAAAATTTTCATTAATACAATCTAATATACTTGCTAATGTTGTACTTTTACCACTTCCCGTTGGACCTGTAACTAAAACCATTCCATTTTCTTTTCTTACAAACTCTTTTGCAACAGCAGGCAGTCCTAATGTTTCAATACTAGGAATTTTAGAATTTATTACTCTTGCAGCAATAGCGTAACTATCTTGTTGTTTATATATATTCACTCTAAATCTATACAAATTCTTTATTGAGATAGAAAAATCATATTCTCCTAATTCTTTGACCTCATTGAGTTTTTGGGCCCCTATTAATTCATTAACCATTTTTTCAGTATCCGACTTGCTTAATAATTCATTTGAAATTTTTATAAACTTTCCATTAACTCTAGCTATCGGTTCGCATTTATAATTTATATGTACATCTGAGGCTCCTAAATCACTAGCGTTTACTAAAATATCAAATATATCCATAATATATACCTCCTACGATTTATTTGCATCCCTTTTAAGATTATTTCTCTATTGAGTTCAGATATACAAATATTTTCCTAGGAAATATATGAAATTATATTAAACTTTAAAATATTATATTAAGATTGAAGTAAAAAAGAGCTCATTTATAAATAAATGAACTCTTTTTTATTTGATTCTAATATTAAAATAATTGACTTACTGATTCATTAGCAAATATTTTCTTTATTGCATCTCCAAATAAAGAAGCTACACTTTTCACTTTTATCTTGTCAATTTTCTTTCCTTCAGGAAGTTGTATAGTATCAAGTACTATTAACTCACTTATAGCTGAATTCTCTATTCTTTCTATAGCTGGACCTGATAAAACTCCGTGTGTACAACATGCATATACATCTTTTGCCCCAAATTCTTTAAGAGCATTAGCTGCATTAACTATTGTACCTGCTGTATCTATCATGTCATCTAATAATATAACATTCTTACCTTTAACCTCACCGATTATATTCATAACCTCACATACATTCGCTTTTGGTCTTCTCTTATCTATTATTGCTATTGGAACATCTCCGTTTAAAGTATTAGCAAACTTTCTAGATCTTGTAACACTTCCTAGATCTGGAGAAACTACTACTAAGTCTTCTATTTCTTTTGTGTTGAAATAGTCAGCTAATATTGTTCCACCTTGTAAGTGATCTAATGGTATATCAAAATATCCTTGTATTTGTGCTGCATGTAAATCCATAGTTAAAACTCTATCTGCTCCTGCTGCAGTTATTAAGTTTGCAACTAATTTAGCTGTAATTGGATCTCTAGCCTTAGCCTTTCTGTCTTGTCTTGCGTATCCATAGTATGGTATAACAGCAGTTACTCTACCTGCAGATGCTCTTCTTAATGCATCTATCATTATTAATAGCTCCATTAAGTTATCATTTACTGGGCTATTAGTTGATTGTATTACGAAAACATCACAACCTCTTACTGTTTCACTTATATTTACAGATATTTCTCCATCGCTAAATGTCCCAACTTCGCATTTCGCCATTGGTACACCTATGTAATCAGCTACTTTTTGAGCCAACTCTTTCGACGCATTTCCTGCAAGTATTTTAATTTCGCTTCCGCTAGTATTCATAATTACCTCCCGAAAATTTTGTTAAAGAAAATATTATATTTAAACGCAGGTATAGACTAGGCTATATCTGCGTTATAGCCTTATTTATATCAATTTATTTCTTAAGGTTCTTCTTTTCTACCCAACCTTCTTTTATAACTTGTCTTTCTCTAGCTATTGCTAATGCTCCTTGTGGAACATCATCTGTTATAGTAGATCCTGTAGCGATATATCCATTTTCTTCTACTACAACTGGAGCTACTAAATTAGAGTTTGATCCTATAAAGGCTCCATCTTTTACAACTGACTTAAATTTATTTTTACCATCATAGTTCACAAATACTGTTCCGCAACCTATGTTAACATTTTTTCCTACATGCGCATCTCCTATGTAAGCTAAGTGAGATGCCTTAGAATTATCTTCTATTGTAGCATTTTTAACTTCTACGAAATCGCCTACTTTTACATTATTACCTATATTGCTCTTAGGTCTTAAGTATGCATAAGGTCCAACTGTAGTATTATTACCAACTTTACTATCTATTATCGTAGAATTTTCTACCTCTGTTTCATCACCTATAGTTGAATTAGATATAGAACTGTTCATTCCAATTTTACAATTACTTCCTATTTTTGTATTTCCTTTTAGCATTGCTCCTGGATATACAATTGTATCATTTCCTATTTCTACATCCGCTTCTATATATGTGCTATTTATATCTATTATAGTTACACCATTTACCATGTGCATAGTGTTTATTCTTCTTCTCATTATTTCTTCAGCTTTAGATAGCTCAACTCTTGAATTTACACCCATTAGTTCTTCTATTGTAGCTCCATTAAATGCTCCTACTTTAAGATTATTATCTCTCATTATTTCTACTGTATCAGTTAAATAATATTCTCCTTGAGCATTATTATTATCTATTTTAGAAAGAGCATATTTTAAACTTTTTCCATTAAAACAATAAATTCCTGAATTTATCTCATTTACTAGTTTTTCTTCTTCGTTAGCATCTTTTTGTTCAACTATTTTTAATAAGTCTTGATTTTCATCTCTTATTATTCTTCCATATCCTGTTGGATTTTCTACTTTAGTAGTTAATACAGTAGCATGATATTCATTATCTAAGTGATATTTGAATAGATTTTCTAATGTATCTGAATTTACTAGAGGAGTATCCCCACATAAAACAACTATAGTGTCATTCTCTGATATGTGCTCATTTGCCATCATAACAGCATGACCTGTTCCTAATTGCTCTGTTTGCATAGCTATTTTAGTGTCAGTAGGTAATACATCTTGAACTACCTGACTTCCGTGACCTAAAATCGCAACAATTTCATTAACCCCTGACTTTTTAGATACATTGACAACGTGGTTTACCATCTCTTTTCCACATACCTTGTGAACTACCTTTGGCAAACTTGATTTCATTCTTGTTCCTTTTCCTGCCGCAAGGATTATTGCCTTAAAATTCATAAACCCACTCCATTTCAATCTTTTTTAATTTTAAATAAATCTATATATGATGTGTAAATATTTTATTTTGTATACAATTTCCTAATTCTATTAACTAATATACCATTTTTGAAGTAAAAAGTACATATTATTCAAATAAAAAAGAGCCTAAGATTCGGCTCTTTAAGAAATATATTCGAAAATATATCTTATTTTAGTTCTTCTTTTTACTATTCAGCAGCTACTTCTAATTGAGAAATTGCTTCTTGATATGCTTTTAAAACTTCTTCTTCTAACATTTGTCTCATTTCAGCATTTATAGGGTGAGCTATATCTCTGAAGTTTCCTTCACCTATTTTTCTACTTGGCATAGCTATAAATAATCCATTGTGCCCCTCTATAACCTTTATATCGTGTACCACAAATAAATTATCGAAAGTTAATGAAACTATACACTTCATTTTCCCCTCATCAGTTAATTTTCTTACTCTAACGTCAGTGATTTTCATTTTACTAATATCCCCCTTTTAGTTTTGACACATTTAATTTGAACATTAAAAATCTTTTTTATTTATAATATATTAATTCTATCAAACTGCTAAATTTCCTCTATTATTTCAGAAAAAATTTTTTTATTTTTTTCACTTTTTTTATTTGATAGAAATTTACCCTTAAAATTTGTATTATTCTTCTAATTTATCATTTTCACTTTGTTCTTCTACAGTTTCTCCCACTTCATCTGTAGACCAATACTCTTCCCTAAAAGTTTGTAAGTTAGGTTTAACGCTTACAACTTCATTATTAACTACATCAATTTCTATTAAAGATATATAATCTTCTACCATTTTTGAGTTGGATTAGTAGTAGATATGAATACTCCCTTTCCTATAACTTCTGCTCCAAACTCATTCATAAGTTGCATCATACCTTTTATAGTTCCTCCGCCCCTCATAAAGTCGTCTATTAATATAACTTTGCTTGCAGGTTTAACAGCCTTTCTTGGTAAACTCATACTTTCTACCTTAGAACTGTTTCCACTTACATATGTCATACTAAGTGTCGGACCTTCTGATACTTTAGTGTCTTTTCTTATTATCACTAAAGGTAGATTCATAGCTTTTGCTGTCATTAATGCCATAGGTATTCCTTTTGTCTCCATAGTAACAACATAATCAGCTTGTGAATAATCTATATTTGATGCAAATATTTTACCAATCTTAGACGCTATTCTAGGATCGTATATTAAATCTATAAGGTATAAAAACCCTCCAGAAAGAATTCTAGATTGATCTTTTATTTCTTCACATAGGTTTAATAAAAATTCTTCATTTTCTGATTTTGATGTTTTTGGAATATATTTAACTCCACCAGCGGCTCCTGATATAGTTATTACTTGTCCTAGTTCTAGTTTTTCAAAAACATTTTTAACAACTATTAAGTCTTCACTTATAGTAGATTTAGCCGAATTAAATTTTGATGTAAAATAACTTAAAGTAAATATTTTATTAGGATTATCTGACAGTATTTTAACTATCGCTCCTATACGCTCCGTTCTTTTAAACTTCATATATAATACCTCCTGTACCTGAAACCTATGTATTTAAACTTGTTAATGCATATTTTTTCCAATATGTTATAATATTTGTTATGTTTTATTTGAAATTTAATATATTAATGTATAGAAATATTTTATAATTTTAGTTTGCTTAAAATATTGAACATTATACTATTATATCACAAACATAGTTCTTATTGTAGAACTTTTAATTTATTAGAAAGGTGGTTTCAATATGAACATATTCTTTATAGGTGTTGGCGGTATAAGCATGAGTGCTCTAGCTAAAATATGCCTAAATAAAGGTTATAATGTTTTCGGTTCAGATTCTACAGATTCATATCTATTAGATGATTTGCGTTCTCAGGGAGCAACAATATATGTTGGTCATAAAAAAGAGCATATAACTGATAATATAGATATGGTAGTATATACTGCTGCTGTTAAATCTGACAATGAGGAATTAATCGCTGCTAAAGAAAAAAATAAATTAACAATAAATAGAGCTGCATTTTTAGGTCAAATAATGAGGGAGTATCAAAATGCTATAGCAATCTCTGGTACTCACGGGAAAACATCGACAACTTCGATGCTATCTGCAATTTTTGAATACGCGGATCTTGACCCTACAATATTAGTTGGAGGAAACCTTAGTATTATAGGTGGAAATGTTAAAATAGGTAAATCTGAGAACTTCATAACTGAAGCTTGTGAGTATGTTGACAGTTTCCTAAACTTCAATCCTAAAATTTCAGTAGTACTTAATATAGAAGAAGATCATTTAGATTACTTCTCTGGAATCGATGAGATAAAAGCATCTTTCAATAAGTTTGGTAAATTATTACCTTATGATGGATACTTTATAATCAATGGAGATGACGAAAATACTAAAGATATACTTCACGAAATAAAAGCTACTGTTATAAAATACGGTCAAGATGAAGGAAATAATGCTTTAATAAAAGATGTTAGATTTGATGAAAATGGATACGGAATATTCAACATTAACTATAATGGAAACAATTTAGGAGAATTCAAACTTTCTGTTCCTGGTGTTCACAATATATATAATGCTACTGGTGCTATAATAGCAGCTTTAGTTTCTGGTGTAGAATTAGAGACTATAAGAAAAAATATTGCATTATATGGAGGAGTAGGAAGAAGATTTGAAGTTAAAGGTAAATATAAAAATGCTTTAGTTGTAGATGACTACGCTCATCATCCAACAGAATTAAAAGCAACTTTATCTGCTGCTAAGAAAATTAAAAAGAATAAATTATGGTGTATATTCCAACCTCATACTTATACAAGAACTAAGTCTTTATTAAACGAATTTTCAGATGCATTCTACGCTGCTGATAAAGTTATAATAACAGATATATACGCTGCTCGTGAAAAAGATCCTGGAGATATCCATTCTAAAGATTTAGTAGATAAGTTATATCAAAATAATGTTGATGTAATCTACCTAAGTGAGTTTGAAGATATCGCTAATTATCTCGCTGAAAATGTAGTTGAAGATGATTTAGTTATAACTGCAGGAGCTGGTACAGTTTACAAAATCGGTGAAATGCTTCTTAATAAATAAAAAAACTAGGGTTAAGCCCTATTTTTATTTGTTTCCAATCTTAAATATATCATTTTTTAAATATTCATATAATCCATTATGAACTTCATAATATGCAGTTGCTTTATCTGATGTTATTTTAACATAATCATTACCCATTGTTTCTAATGTAGTAGAGTAACCATCACCATGAATTTTAATAGTAAAGTTATATTCACTTCTTTCTTTACTCTTTTCTGGTTGAATTTTTCCAACTAATCTCTTTACAGATATTTTATAAGCTAAATCATCATATTTCCATTTCCACGGTTTTTTCACTTCATCTTTGTATATTATTTCTACACTATCCCAAGTTTTATATTTCTTTACAGAATCTATAGATGTATATATACTTTCTTGAAGCAACTTGTCAAATGCTTGTTTTTCTGATACTGGAATTTTATAAAACTCCTCTTTATTTACTGTATAAATTCTAAAGTAATCTAAGTCTGTAGAAAATCTAATTCCATTGTCCATGTAAGCTTCATATTTACTTTCGTAATTACTAGGCTTTCTAACTTCTTTAAATTTTGTAGAGAAAAACTTTATTTGATCCCAGTAATCTTTTTCTATCCTTACATCCTTTAATTTATCATCTGAAATATACACAGTATCAGTCTCTTTCATTTGAGAAATTAAAGTTTTATTATCGGATTCTGTACTTTTATCTTGAACTTTAACAGGTTCACTACTTTCTTGTTGTTTTGAGAAATAAATATATGTACCTGCATATACAACGAAAAAACAATAATCCCTATAAGTATGATTACACGTTTTTTTATTTTTCTTTTCTTTGCCATAAAAGCTCCCCCCTATATAATTACGATTTTATTATACTATAAAATTCACAAACTAAAAAGCACTACAATTTAATCATAGTGCTTTTTTATTACTTTTAAAATTTTTTATTATTTTTTACATGAATTTCCTGGGCAATTTATACATGGTTCTACATGAACTGTTATTCCTTTGACAAACTGCATGTCTTTTATTATCCTTTTTTCTAATTTCGTGGCGATTTCATGCCCTTCATATACAGTTAAATCTCTATTTACACATATAGTTAAATCCACATATGCAGTTGCACCATGTTTTCTTGTTCTAATTTCACCTAAGTTGATTACACCCTCTGTTCCTTCAGCTATGCTTATAATTTGTTTTTCTTCTTCTGTATCAATAGAATAGTCCATAAGTTCATTTGCTGAATTTTTCAATATATCAAATCCAACCTTTGCAACAAATAAAGCAACTACTATAGAAGCAATAGGATCTAATGCTTTAAATCCTAACATAGCTCCTCCTATACCTATAAATGCTGCTATAGATGAAAGAGAATCTGATCTATGATGCCATGCATCTGCTTTTAATGATGGTGAATTTATTTTTTGAGCTATTTTTATTGTTATTCTATATTGATACTCTTTTATAGCTATTGATATAACAGATACTACTAATGGTAAAACTGTGGGGATTTTAACACTATTTAAATTAAATAATGATTTTAATGCATCAAATCCTATTTTTACAGATACCACTATTAATAATATAGAAAGTAAAAAAGATACCAATGTCTCAGCTTTTTCATGTCCATAATTGTGATTTTCATCATTGGGAGCATTAGCTATTTTGTTTCCTATTAAAACTCCTACCGAGCTAATAATATCAGATGCTGAATGTAGTCCATCTGCAACCATAGCGTTAGATTTACCTACCATACCTGCAAATATTTTTATAAAAGTTAAAATAACATTCCATACTATAGATTTTATTGTTACCTTATTTGCTTCATCATACCTTGTTTCCACTTAATTTTCCTCCTTTTAATACTATCTTTTATTTTACTATCCATTTTTATTCACATTTAAACTTATATTAAATATTAAGTGCAATAAATTATAGTTATAATTCAATATTAATTATCATTTATCTTTAAAATGAAAAATCACCCAACAAATGTTGGGCGATCTTTATATTATATCATATATTTGATTAAGCTTCTTTAATTATTTCTAATACTGCTCTTGAAGAATTTATTATATCTTCTATAGCTATATATTCTTCTAATGTATGAGCATTTTTCATACCTATTCCTAAGTTTACAGCTTTTACGCCATTTCCATTTAATACGTTAGTGTCACTTCCTCCACCTGTTGCTGCTGTATAAGCTTCTATTCCTAAGTTAGAGAATGCTTTTTTAGCAAGTTCTACTATTTCTTCATTATCATCCATTTTGAATGGTGCATAACATCTAGTTACTTTAGCTGTTACTTCTGCTCCCATAGCTTCTCCTGCTTTTTTAAATTCTTCTACCATATGGTTAGTTTGAGCTTCTAATTTACCTACTTCTAAACTTCTAGCCTCTGCAACTATTTCAAGTTCTGGCATAACTATGTTAGTAGCTATTCCTCCATTAACTATACCTATGTTTGCAGTAGTTTCTTCATCTATTCTTAATAACTTCATATTTTCTATAGCCTTAGAAGCTACCATTATAGCACTTACTCCATTTTCTGGTTGTAATCCTGCATGTGCTGGCTTACCTTTTATAGTTATTTCTATTTTATCTTGAGCCGGAGCTTTTGTTATTATTTCTCCTGGAGATCCACCGCTATCTAAAACGAATGCAAAATCTGGGCTTACTTTAGAATAATCTAAGTATTGAGCTCCAAATAATCCACCTTCTTCCCATATAGAGAATACTACTTCTATATCAGCGTGGTCTATATTGTTTTCTTGTATAACTCTTAAAGCTTCTAATATAGCTGCTATACCAGCTTTATCGTCAGAACCTAAAACTGTAGTTCCATCACTTTTTATTATTCCAGTAGCTTCATCTATTATAGGTTTTATTCCTTCTCCTGGGCTAACTGTATCCATGTGAGAACTGAATAAAATAGTTTTACCTTCTCTGTTTCCTTTTAATTTAGCTATTACGTTTCCTGTTTCTCCTCCAACTTTTGTTCCAGCTTCATCTATGCAAACTTCGCATCCTATAGCTTCTAACTTTTCTACTAAAGCCTTTGCAACTTTGCCTTCTTTAGCTGAAGGACTATCTATTTTTACTAATTCAATGAATTCGTCTATTAATCTTTGTTTGTTTATCATCTTAAATCTCCTCCTTGGTATATGTGATATATACATTGTAATTTATATTGGTAGTTTTTTCAAGAGAAAACGATATTTTAAAACTAGTGCCAATTATTTTACAATTTTTCTAGTTCTAGAATCTACAAGACATATCCAGTATCCTAATTTATCACTTCTGTCATCGCAAGGCTTATACATATCAAATCCTGTATGTCCTTGATCAGGCTGTTCATTTTTATTACCTGGAATTGCATATATATAATTTTTACGTTTATTATATTCATCATATTCAACACCAAATAAATAGTGTCTATATCTATAAGCTTGTAAAACTATATCACTATACATCGTATAATTTAGAGTATTTACATATCCTAAATAAGGCATTGTATAACCACACATAGTCATTGGTGTTATTTCTATTTTCCACCATCTAGTATTATCAAAGCTTTCATTTACAAATGGTTTCACTTCTTTAAACATTTTTAATCCTTTTTTTATTTGTCTAGGCATTAATAAGTTTCTTATTTTAGTTGTTTCAACTTCTTCATATTCTATATTTTCATTTACCTGTTTTATATCTTCAACTTGTTTGCTATATTTATTTTGTTTTTGTTTCTGACTTTGATTTTGATTTCTATTATTGTTATTAGGAACATATTCTTGTTTAGGCTCTGTGTATTCATCTTCTATCTCTTCTTCTTGATCACCTTCTTCTACTTCTATATACTCTAAATATTCATATTCATATTCGCTATCTTCATCTTCTACATCAATATACTCAACTTCTTCGTATTCATATTCATCATCTTCTATTTCTTCATATTCTCCATATTCTTCATTTTCAGCAAATATTAGTTCTTCATAATTTTCTAATTTACTTCCTTTAAAACCTATTAAAGGAATACTTTTTTCGTATGTTAAAGCTATGGATTTAATATTTGAAGTATTTTCATCTAAACTTAAAGCAAATTCCCCTTTTCCTTGCTCGCTTAAAACTATATTTCCTAAATCTACAGTGTTATAATCTTCTAATATCGCAACTACTTTATATCCTTCTCTAACATATTTTAAGTTTTCTACATAAAGAGCAACTAGTGATTTATCTTCTGTCACTTCAACTTTTGCAAAAGCTTTAGGTAAAACTCTGTCTTTATATCTGAAATTCATATCCTTGGCTTCTAAAATTATATAATCTCTTTTATATCTCTTTTTAGTACTCAAAGTTATCCCCCCTATAAAAAATATAAATCCCTCTAAACATTATATGTTTGGACATGCAAAAAAGTACCTTCTATTTAGAAGGTACTTTTTTATTTACACAGTTTGCAAGATTTGCAAATTCTTCGATAGATAGAGTTTCACCTCTTCTTTTCTCATCTATATTTGCTTCTTGTAAAACTTCTCTTATTTCATCTTTATCTAAGAACCCTAAAGTTCCTAGTGCATTTAGTAATGTTTTTCTTCTTTGGCCAAATGCTGCTTTTACAGTTTTAAAGAATATTTCTTCGCTGTCTACTTTGTATTTTTTCTCTTCTCTTACATGAAGACCTATTACTGTTGAATCAACATTTGGTTGAGGTATAAACATATGTCTAGGTGCTTTTGCTACAATTTCTGTATCACAATAATATTGAACTGCTATAGATAATGCTCCATAATCTTTAGTTCCAGGACCTGCATTCATTCTATCTGCAACTTCTTTTTGAACCATAACTACTATATCTGTTACAGGTATATCTTCTTCTAAAAACTTCATTACTATTGGAGTTGTAATATAATATGGAAGATTTGCAACAAGCTTAACTGGCCCTCCACTTAATTTTTCATTTACTAATCCTTGTACATCTACTTTTAATATATCTTGGTTTACAACCTCTATATTTTCAAATTCATCTAAAGTATCTTTAAGTATCGGAATTAAAGTTTTATCTATTTCTATAGCAACCACTTTATCTGCAACTTTTCCCATTTCACGAGTAAGAGTTCCTATTCCCGGTCCTACCTCTATTATTTTGTCACCTTCAGAAAGTCTGGCTCCATCTAATATTTTATCTATTACATTATCATCTATTAAAAAGTTTTGTCCTAATGACTTAGAAAACTTAAATCCATGTTTATCTACTACTTCTTTGGTTTTTCTATGTGACGAAAGTCTATCCATATTTTTCTCCTTTTACCTATCTAGTTTTTATAGAGTCTCTAAAGATTTTTCAAATTCTTCTCTACTAACTCCATAATTATTTAGTCTATTTAAAAATTGTTTTGCATTTCCGTATCCTATACCAAGTATCATTCCTAGCTTATCTCTTCTATGCGATGCATCATCACTTCCTATAAGCCCATTTCTTATTAAGTCTACTTGTCCGAATTCATCTCTTTTATCTGTACTTTCAGTTCTTACCTTCTCAAGAGCTCTTCTTATACTTTCTGGAGTTGCATTTTCAATACCTATGTCTCCATTTTTTTTAGCTTCTTCTCTTGGTAAAAATGCATGTTTACATCCTGGAACTTCTGCAGCTATCTTCTTTCTTATTTTTTCACCAGCAAAATCTGGATCAGTAAATATTATTACTCCTCTTCTTTCTTGTGCAGCTTTTATTCTTTCCATAACTCCCTTAGGAAATCCAAATCCACCTGTAGTTATTAATTCTGCATCTAATGCTCTTTTTACAGCAGTTACATCGTCTCTTCCTTCTACTACTATTATTTCCTTTATCATCTAATCACCTTTTCGCTCATTTTACTTAATATCTTTATATTTTAAGCTTTATGCTAAATTTTATCAAGGCTACAAATCAGATTGTTCCTTAATTTAAATATTTTTATACAAAATAAAGGGATGTCTTAGACACCCCCTTTATCTTTATTTTATATTGAAAAATCTTTTAGCATTTTCTTTTGTAACTTCACAAACCTGCTCATATGAAATTCCTTTTTCTTGAGCTATTTTATCAGCTACAAATTGAACTAAAGAAGGATCATTTCTTTTTCCTCTATGTGGTTCTGGAGCCATATATGGAGAATCAGTCTCTATAAATAAATACTCAAGAGGTATTTCTCTAACAACTTCTCTAGTTTTTTTGTTATTTTTAAATGTTACAGTTCCTGGTATAGATATTAAGCATCCCATTTTAATATATTCTTTAGCAAGTTCTACATTCCCGCTATAACAATGAAGAACACATCCTATTTCAGGACTTTTTGTGTTTTTTATTATTTCAAATGTATCTCCATGTGCATCTCTATCATGAATTATTATAGGTAATTTAAGTTCATTAGCTAGTTCTATTTGTCTTTTAAACCATTCCTTTTGAGTTTCTCTAGGAGAGTTATCATAATAGTAATCTAAACCAATCTCACCTATAGCTTTTACTTTTTCATTTTGAGTAGCAAGTTTTCTTAATGTTTCTATATCATCTTCGTTCATTTCACCTACATCATGAGGATGAACTCCGACTGCAGCATATATAAAATCATATTTATTAGCTAATTCTACACTGCTTTTAGATGTTTCTATACAAGCTCCTGGATTTAAAACTAAATCTACGCCTTTATTTTTAAGAGAATTTATTAATTCTTCTCTATCTTCATCAAATCTTTCATCATTTAAATGTGCATGTGAGTCAAATAACATTTTGTCATCTCCTTATCTAACTTCGCAACCGTCTTTAGCTCCTTCTGTGAATGGTACGACTAAATCATCTCCATTATCTCCTGCAGCTAATATCATTCCTTGTGATTCTACCCCTCTTAATTTAACAGGTTTTAAATTACATACTACTGTAACTTCTTTTCCTATTAAATCTTCTGGCTTATACCATTTAGCTATTCCTGAAACTATTTGTCTTGTCTCTGGACCTACTTTTACTTGTGATACTAAAAGTCTATCTGCTTTTGGATGTTTTTCACAGCTTACAATTTTACCTATTCTAAGCTCAATTTTATCTAAATCATCTATAGATATTTCTGGTTTATGTTCTAATGGCGCTTCTACTTCTTCTTTTTTCTCTGAAAATAATTCTTGTAGTTCTTCTACTTCTTTTTCTATATCTAATCTTGGGAATAATGCATTTCCTTTTTCAACCTTTGTATTTTCTTTTATTAATCCAAAAGTTTTAGTACTTTCCCAAGTAGTTAAACTCTCATCATTTATTCCTAATTGTCCATATATCTTTTTAGCAGTATCGTTCATCATTGGATTTATAAGAGTTGCTACTATTCTTATAGATTCACATAAATTATATAACACTACATCTAATTCATCTTTTTTAGCTTCATCTTTAGCTAAAGCCCATGGCATAGTTTCGTCTATATATTTATTAGTTCTTCTTATTAATTTCCAAGCTGATTCTAAAGCTTCATTAAATTGAAGTTTATTCATTTCTATTTCAAAGTTTTCAACTGAATTTTTAGCTGTTTCTTTTAAATTATCATCAAACTCAGTACTTACTTTTGGCATTGGTATTATTCCTTCGTTATACTTCTCAACCATAGAAACAGTTCTACTTACTAGGTTTCCTAAATCATTTGCTAAATCTGAATTAAGTCTAGTTACAAAGTTTTTGTGAGTATAATTACCATCTTGACCAAATGCAAATTCTCTTAATAAAAAGTATTTAAGAGCATCTACTCCATATCTTTCTATCATCTGTTCTGGGTATACTATATTTCCTTTAGATTTACTCATTTTGTCGTTATCAAATAATATCCACCCATGACCATATACTTGTGTAGGCATCTCTTCACCTAAAGCCATTAATATAGCTGGCCATATTATAGTATGGAATCTCATTATTTCTTTTCCTACTATATGAACATTAGCTGGCCAATACTTCTTGTATTCAGAATCATCTTCACTCATATATCCTAAAGCTGTTATATAGTTACATAACGCATCTACCCAAACATATATAACGTGTTTTTCATCAAAAGGAACTTTAATTCCCCAATCAAAAGTAGTTCTAGTTACACATAAGTCTTCTAATCCTTTATCTAAGAAGTTTGCAACCATTTCATTTTTTCTAGATACAGGGAAACAGAAGTTAGGATCTGCAAATAACTCTCTTAATCTATCTTCATATTTAGATAGTTTAAAGAAATATGCCTCCTCTTTCGCTATATAAGTATCTCTTCCACAGTCAGGACACTTATTTCCTTCTAATAATTGAGATTCTGTCCAAAAACTTTCACAAGGAGTACAGTATCTTCCTTCATAAGATCCTTTATATATATCACCTTGCTCATATAACTTAGTGAATATTTTTTGTATTATAACTTCATGTCTTTCTTGAGTTGTTCTTATGAAGTCATCATAAGATATATCCATAGTTTTCCATAGTTTTTGTATATCTGCTATCATTCCATCAAGGTACTCTATTTCTGTCATTCCCTTTTCTTTAGCAGTTTTTTGTATTTTTTCACCGTGCTCATCTGTTCCTGTTAAGAATTTTACATCGTACCCACAGAAACGTTTAAATCTTGCTATTGCATCTGCTGCAACAGTTGTGTAAGTATGTCCTATATGTAAATTACCACTTGGGTAATATATAGGAGTTGTAACGTAAAAAGTTGGTTTTGTCATATATATTTTCCTCCTCATTTTCTATATAAATAAAAAACTCGCCTCCTATGATATACATAGGGGCGAGGTTATATTCGCGGTACCACCCTAACTTTATCTAATAAAAAATATTATATTAGATATCTCAAAAGACGATAACGAGTCCATCCGTTTTATCTTAAAAATAGATATTAATCTACTATTCGGATAAAATAGCTCCAAGACCATATTCAATAACTCTTTTAACACTAGCTTTCACCTTATCTAGCTCTCTGTAGGAAAAATAATTATTTACTCATCTCTTCATAGCTTAATTAGTTATTATATTTAACATAAAGTATATGTTATATTCATTGTTTTTGTTAATATTATTTTAATTCTTAGGTAATTATATTTAATCGTGAACTTTAGATTAATATAATTATCAACTCATAAACTTGAGCAACGGACCTGTTTATTAAGGTCGTTGGCGACATGAGAGAAGCGAATTTTTATATAACTTATTAAGCTTAATTTTATTAAATTTACTACATTATGTCAATGTAATTTTCCTACATTGCTATGTTTTATATAACTTTATCAAAGAATTGTTTAGCTCTTATATTTTTTGTATTTTCAAATACATCTTTAGGTGTACCCTCTTCTAGGATATACCCTCCATCCATAAATACAACTTTACTTGCAACTTCTTTAGCAAATCCGATTTCATGAGTTACAACAGCCATAGTCATTCCCTCATCTGCAAGTTCTTTCATAACATCTAAAACCTCTTTAACCATCTCTGGGTCAAGCGCAGACGTAGGTTCGTCAAATAGTAAAACTTCCGGTTTCATGGCTAACGCTCTAGCAATTGCTATTCTCTGTTTTTGCCCTCCTGATAATTGAGATGGATATGCATCTTTTTTATCTAATAATCCAACTCTGTCTAACAAGTTTAAAGCATCTTCAATAGCTTCATCTTTATTTATTTTTTTAATTTAATAGGTGCTATAATTATATTTTCTAGTACTGTCATATTTGGAAATAAGTTAAAATTTTGAAACACCATACCTATATTTTCTCTTACCTTATTAACATCACATTTTTTATCTAGTATATTTTGATTATTAAAAATAATTTCTCCGTTATTTGGTTTTTCTAATAAGTTTAAACATCTTAACAACGTACTCTTTCCAGATCCACTTGGCCCTAAAATAGCTACTATTTCTCCTTTTTTTATATCTAAATTTATATCCTTTAATACTTCTAATTTACCAAATTTTTTCTTTATATTCTTTACTTGGATCATAATTTAACCTCCTTATTAAGCATTAGTAGTTTTGAAAATTTTAAAAGCAGATTTTGATTCTCTTACACTTTTATTTTCAAGTTTTAATTCAAATAATCCAACTAATTTAGATAGTGTAAATGTAAGTACAAAATAAATCATAGCTGCTACTAGTAATGGCTCAAATGCTAAATAAGTGTTTCCTTTGACTATATCTGCACTATACATTAAATCTTGTATTCCTATTACAGAAACTATTGAAGATTCTTTTACCAAAACAATAAATTCATTTGCTAAAGCTGGAAGTACATTTTTCAATGCTTGAGGGATAATTACTAATCTCATACTAGTCGAGTAATCAAATCCTAATGATCTACTAGCTTCCATTTGTCCTTTATCTACTGATTGTATTCCTGATCTAAGAATTTCTGCTATATATGCACTTGAGTTAATAGAAAGTGCCACTATCGCTGATATATACTCAGATGGTATAGGTCCTACATCTGGAAATTTTATTCCTATTGTAGGGAATCCAAAGTAAATTATATATATTTGAACAAGTAAAGGAGTTCCTCTTAAAAATTCTATATATATTGAACCTAAAATACTAAAAATTTTATTTCTTGAAATTCTCGCCATACAAACTATTACTCCAGCTAAAAATCCTAAAATTAGTGTGCATATCGATATTCCAATTGTAATTTTCGTTCCATCTATAAAAAACTGTGAATAATCACTTAAAAAACTAAAATCCATTATAATTTACCTCCTGTTTATTGCGCTAATTGAGTAGCTTTTTGAACAAACTCTTCTATTTTATTTTTAGATTTTAATTCATCCAATGTTTTATTTACTTGATCTACTAAAGTTTTATCTTGAGATTTATCTATAGCTATAGCTGATCCTTCACCTTGATTTTGACCTAAATTTACATTTGATTCTACAAGATCAGGATATTGTTTTAAGTATCCACTTATAGCTTCTTTACTTACTACAGCTGCATCAACATTATTATTTTCTAGCTCTAAAATTACATCTGATATTTTTCCTAAAGATTTTATATCCTTAGTTTTTATAACATCCTTAGCTATAGTTTCTTGTAAACTAGCTTTTTGTACAGCTATATTTGCACTTTTTAAATCTTCAATATTTTTATATTTATCTTTATTAGATTCTTTTACTAAAATAGTATGTTCTCCGTTGTAGTATACATTAGAAAAATTAACAGCTTTTTTTCTTTCCTCTGTTGGGCTCATTCCTGCAATTACCATATCTGCATTTCCTGATTTAATTGCCCCTAATAGACCATCAAACTTCATATCTTTAATTTCTAACTTTACACCTAAATCTTTTGCTATTTCTTCTGCTATCATCATTTCAAATCCTACTATGCTATCTTTTCCATCCACTTTTTTATGGAACTCATACGGAGGGTAATCTGCACTTGTAGCTACCGTTAGTACTCCTTTATCTTTGATTGATTGCAATTGACTTTCATCCTCTTTTGATGATGAACATCCTACTACACCTAAAGTTAAAACTCCTATTAATCCCGTAAACACTACTTTTTTTAATATTTTCATTATAATACCTCCTAATTAATAATTATTAGTAATTGATAATTCATAGTTGCTTTTGTTATAATTTTTCCTTAATTGTCCACTTAAGCATAAAAAAAGCCCCTTAGCAAAATGCTAAGAGACGAAATTATCCGTGGTACCACTCTCATTGATAAGTTAATCAAATATATGCTAATACAAATATAATTCATTATATTAAAAAAGTCTCTTGGTTATAAAAACCAAGAGACGAATTATATCCGCGTTACCACTCTAATTGACAAGTAAACTTATCCACTCTATCCTTTAAGGCAGGCTCACCGATTACCATACTATTATTTCAGGCAACCTTCTCCAAAGCTCTCTTCACAATAAACGTCATTACTAGGCTCACACCAACCCTAGCTCGCTGAAACTCAATTTAATGTTACTCTCTTTTTCATAGAATTTAATTTTGAAATTTTATTATAAACTAATTATAGTGCCTTATTATGTAATTGTAAATAAAAAATTTTAAAATTTAACAAAAAACTTTCTTGTATAAATTCTACAAAATGTTTTTAGCCTATCGAACAATATTGGACATACTATGTATCCGATATTAAATTTTAAGATTGAATATTTTAAGCAAATAATATGTAACATATAAACACAGCCGCTAATACACCTGCAACATGACTCATCATTGCACATGCTAAAGTATGCCTAGTATTTTTTATTTTTAAGCTTCCAAAATATATAGCCATTGTATAAAATATAGTTTCCGATGCTCCAACTATAGTTGCCCCCATTTTCTCAACTAAATTTCCCATCCCTACTCTACTTACAAGTTCATTATACATTCCTAAAGCTCCACTTCCCGATAAAGGTTTAACTATTATAAGGCCTATTAGCTCTTTTGGAATACTAAATAATTCTGCTATAGGCTTAAATATAAACTCTAACATATCAATTCCTTTTCCACTTTTAAATATTCCTATTGCTAAAAATATTCCTATTATGTATGGCAATATGCTCCATGTAGCCTTTAATCCATCTATAGCACCTTTAACAAAACTATCATATATGTCTACACCTTTTATCTTTCCATGGATTACAATCCCTAGAATAATAATAGGTATTATAGAATTTGAAAATAAATCAATCATTACTTATACCTCCTTCTTTGAAGGAATTTACAACTTGTTATTGCAACTATAGTAGATACAATTGTTGCAAATAAAGTTGAAATTATTACTTCTCCTGGATTCGATGATCCTCCATCTAACCTTAATTTAATCATGGTAAATGGAATAATTTGTATAGATGAAATATTTATTACTAAAAACATAACCATATCATTTGTAGCTGTATCTTTTCTTTTATTTAAAGTTTGTAATTCATTCATAGCTTTTAATCCAAATGCTGTAGCTCCATTTCCTGCTCCTAACATATTTAAAACCATATTCATAACTATATATGACATAGCTTTATGACCTTTTGGAATAGATGGAAATATTTTTTTTAAAATAGGATATAATATATCCCCTATTTTATTTATTAATCCAGAATCTTTAGCTATATTCATAATCCCCATCCAAAGGGCCATTATTCCGGCTAAACTTACTGCAAATTCAATTCCTTTAGATGATTCATTCAATATAACTTCATTTAATTGTGCTAAATTGTTTGTACATATGCTTCCTACTATCCCAATTGAAATCATCCAAAACCATATTTTTCCCATATAAATCTACCCCCTCTTATGAATTTTATGATAGTAAGTTCCCATATTATACTTGAAACTTATCCTATATTATGTTTTAGTATACTTATGTAATTTTTTATATTTTTAGGGTAATAAGGAGATATATAATGAAAAATTTAACACTTCTTACTGACTTATATCAGCTTACTATGATTAATGGATATTTTGAGAATGGTGTTCATGATGATATAGTCGTATTTGATATGTTTTTTAGGAAAAACGCTTGCAAGGGTGGGTATACGATTGTTTGTGGTATAGATCAACTAGTTGAGTACATAAATAACCTTAATTTTTCCAACAGTGACTTGGAATACCTTAGGGGCCTAAACTTATTCTCAGATGAATTTTTAGATTTCTTAAAAGATTTTAAATTTACAGGAGATATTTATTCTGTTCCTGAAGGAACTGTAATGTTCCCAAATGAACCGATAATAAGGATTAAAGCACCACTTTATCAAGCTCAACTTATTGAAACTGCATTGCTTACAATAGTAAACTTCCAGTCACTAATAGCTAGTAAAGCTTCAAGAGTTTGCTTTGCAGCTCAAGGTGATTCAGTATTAGAATTTGGATTAAGACGTGCTCAAGGTCCAGATGCAGGAATATATGGTGCAAGAGCAGCTATAATCGGGGGATGTAGTGCCACTGCAAATGTACTCGCAGGGAAAATGTTTGATATCCCTATAGTTGGAACTCATGCTCATAGCTGGGTTCAAAAATTCGATTCTGAATTAGAGGCATTTGAAGCTTATGCAAAAATTTATCCAGATAAGTGCCTTTTATTAGTAGATACTTATGATGTTTTAAATAGTGGAGTTCCTAATGCAATTAAAGTCTTTAAAGATTTAAAGACTAAAGGCTATAAACCAGTTGGAATCAGACTAGACTCTGGTGATTTAGATTATTTATCTAAAGCATGTAAAAAAGTATTAGATTCAGAAGGTTTCACGGATATACAAATAACAGCATCTAATGATTTAGATGAATATGCTATATCAAGCTTAAAATCATCTGGTTCTCCAATTAATTCTTGGGGAGTTGGAACAAAACTAATAACTTCAGCTGATTCTCCATCATTAGGCGGAGTTTATAAACTGGTAGCATCTTTTAAAAATAACCAAATCGAACCAAAAATAAAAATTTCTGAAGATCCAGAGAAAATTACTAATCCTGGATACAAAAAAGTTGTTAGAATATATAATAATCAGGGAAAAGCTGAAGCAGATTTAATAATGCTTGAAGATGAGGTTCTAGATACTACAAAACCATTGACTGTGTTCCATCCAGTATATACATGGAAGAAAAAACATTTAAAAATTATACAATCAGAGAACTTTTACAACCTTTATTTGTTAATGGAAATTGTGTATATGAAAAAGATCAGTGTCTGAAATAAAAAAATATGCTCAAAATGAACTAAATACTTTATGGAGAGAATATAGACGACTAGTCTATCCTCAAACATACAAAGTTGACTTATCTGAAAATCTTTGGAATCTAAAAAATTCTATGCTAGACACTAAAAAATGTTTAACTAATATCGAAAGTCGAAAGGAGTTTTAATATGGATGCAACAGATTTTAAAATTATAGAACTACTGCAAGAAGATGGTAGAATTTCCATGAAGGATTTAGGTAAAATAGTAGGTTTAACATCACCTGCAGTTTCAGAAAGAGTTAAAAGGTTAGAAGAATCTGGAGTTATTAAAGGCTATAAAGCTATCGTAAATCCAGATAAATTAGGAAGAGTAATTAAATCTTTTATAAATATATCTTTACCTAGTGAAAACTATCAATCTTTTATAGACTACGTTAAACGTGATAACCGTATTGTTGAATGTCATCACATAACTGGGGATGATTGTCTTTTACTAAAAGTTATAGTTCCAGATATGTATGCACTTGAACAAGTAATTGATAAAATTAAGCAAGTAGGAAGAACTAAAACATCTGTTATTCTTTCAACAATAATCGAAGGTAAATCTATATTATAAATAAAATAGAGGATGATTTTTTTCATCCTCTATTTTAATCCCAAATATTCTTCTAGTGTTAAATCATTCATTTTAAAATTCTTACTATGCTCTTTACCTACATATCTATAGTGCCAAGATTCATACATATACCCAGTTATATCTTCTTTACCTTTTGGGTATCTAAGTATAAATCCATACTTATATGCATTTTCATACAACCACTTAGCTTGTGGTGTATTGTCAAACCATGGCCCTATTGATTTTTTATAATTTCCATTTGATATATCTAAAGCTAGTCCTGTTTGATGTTCACTAAACCCTGGTACTGAAGAGTATCTATCAGCAGCTTCTTTTCCATCTCTTTGAACATAATTATTATATAGTTGAACTTGTGTATCATAACTTCTATATCCGCTTCTTACATTTATTTCAAGTCCATCTTTCTTTGCAGCTTCTTGCATTTCTTTAAAAGCTTCCATTGCTTCATAATCTTCACTTCCACTTGCTGGAGCATATTCACTAGGAAGACCATAATCTTTATTCGCAACCAATATTCCATCTATATAAAGAGGTTGTATACCTTCTATATACTCACTTCTTTCATGCTTTGGTTTTTTTCTATAGATTCTATTTTATCCTCATTTACATCTGCATAAGTATCCTTTTCTTTTGATGATACCATGCTATACGTTTGGAATACAACAATTGCTATAACTATAGCTACTATGCCTTTCTTTAACATAAATTACCCCCATTATTCTATTTTTCAAACAATATTTATTATTATACTCCAAAATATTACTTAGTTCTATAATATATGACCTTTGTAATCTAATTGACATTATATAAATCAAAAATAAAAAAGCTATCTTAACAAGTAGAATATAAATCTACAAGTTAAAATAGCATGTTAATTCTTAATTATAAAGTTATAGCTTTCTCTATTCTCTCTAGACCCTCTTTTATATTTTCTAATGATGTTGCATAAGAGAGTCTTATGTAATTATCATTTCCAAATCCTATTCCTGGAACAACAGCTACTTTTGCATCATCTAATAAATAATCAGCAAAGTCTATTGAATTTTTTATTTCTTTTCCATTTAAAGTTTTACCTAATAGTTTACTTATATTTACCATTACATAAAAAGCCCCTTGTGGTTTTAAGCATGATAAATTTTCTATAGAGTTAACTTTATCAACCATGAAGTCTCTTCTTTCTTTAAATGCTTCAAGCATTTCCTTCAATGTATCCTCTGGAGCATTTAAAGCAGCTATTGTAGCATATTGAGCTATAGTATTTGGATTTGAAGTAGCATGACTTTGGAAATTTGACATAGACTTAGCTATTTCTTTTTTACAAGCAGTGTATCCTATTCTCCATCCTGTCATTGCATAAGCTTTTGCTACCCCATTTACAACTATTGTTAAATCTTTTATATCTTCATTAAAAGATGCTATACTTTTGTGAGTTCCTTCATATAATAGTTTTTCATATATTTCATCTGAGATTACATATATATTATTTTTCACAGCTAAATCAGCTATAGCTTTTAAATCTTCTTCTTTATAAGCTGTTCCAGTTGGATTATTTGGTGTATTTAATATTATCGCTTTAGTTTTATCTGTTATTGCAGATTCTAAAGCTTCAACTGTGTATTTAAATTCAGCTTCTTCTGGACACTCTACAAATACAGGTTTTGCATCTACTAATCTTATTAATTCTGGATAACTTACCCAATATGGATTAGGAACTATTACTTCATCTCCAGGATTACATATCGCTGATAAAGTATTAAATAATGAGTGTTTAGCTCCATTAGAAACAACTATTTGATCTTTAGTGTATTCTAAGTTATTATCTCTTTTTAATTTATCACATATAGCTTGCTTTAAACTATCCATTCCTGAAGCAGCAGTATACCCTATACTCTCATTTTCTATAGCATCTATAGCTGCATCTCTTATGTGTTTGGGAGTTCTAAAATCAGGTTCCCCTGCCCCAAATCCTATTATATCTACGCCTTGAGCTTTTAAGCTCTTAGCTTTTGCAGTTATAGCTAATGTTACTGATGGTTGAATTGATTTTAATTTATTTGATATATCTTTTCTCATTCCTTATCCTCCCCAAGCTTAAGTCAATTATAAAATCGTTTTCCAAAGCATTGTTTTTTAACCTTTTTTAAATAAAATCTTTAAATATAAACGTAATAAAAGTGTATTAATTTAAAAAATTAACACACTTTTATAATATACAAATTTTTTGCAAATTGTCTATATCTTAATATTAAATAAAATTTTACTATACCTATATTCCAACGACTTTGCCTTTTATCTAAACTAACCTCTCTCATATCGATATATGTAGTTAGTTATTGCATAGTCCATATAAGATTTAATTATACCCATGTCTTCATCTGGTCTTATTAATTTTCGAGTTGATACTATATCAACATATCCTATAAGGAATATATCTATACTTTCATCTTTTAGGTCATCAAATATATTAAATAATCTTTCTTTGGACATATCATTATTTCTGTATAATTCAAGTAATGACATATGATATCTAATATATTTGTATAAAATAGATGAATTTAACTCACTTAAATTTAATATTTTAGATATTTCTAATGATTTATTCGCTCCTAATATTTCGTGTTTTTTAAAATGAATTCTTCCATTATCATCAACAGTTTGAGCTATCGGTTTACCCATATCATGCAGGAATATCCCTAATTTTATAAGATCTATTTTTTTCATTCCATTTTCTAATTCTTTGTTTAAAGATTCAAATACCCTATGTTTTAAATGGGTTTCAAAAAAGTTTTCTTCCTTTACAATATCTTCAAATAATTTAACAGCTAGAATTGAATGTTCAAAGCAGTTTATGACATGATATTTGCATTCACCTACACACTTCATATCACTGGTAATAGGCAATAGTTTTGCTAAATCTCCTGACTCATCCATTTTTTTAATTGAATCAACTGTATTTTTACTTTTTATACAATCCATTAGTTTTTTACTAATGTCATGTTTTATCACCTCTATTTTATAAATCTAGAACTTGTTTATATACTATATCTTTCTTTAATTTTCTTTCTTTACACACAGTTTTAATTGCATCTTTTTTGCTTATACCTTTTTCCATAAGCTTTGCTACATACTCTCTATCATTTAAATCATCATATTCGCAAACTTTTTCGACTTCTCCTTTAAATCCTTCAACTATAAGTACAAATTCTCCTTTTACTTCTCTTTCATTAAAAATTTCTATACAACCTTGTATATCTTTTCTTATTATTTCTTGATATTTTTTAGTTAATTCTCTATTTATAGATATAGATCTATTCCCTAATATTTTTAGCATATCTTTTAAAGTATCTTTTAGTCTATGCGGAGATTCATAAAATATAATAGTTCTTTTCTCATATTGTAATTCTTCTAGTTGTGCTCTTCTTCTTTTTTTATCTCTATCTAAAAAGCCTTCAAATGCAAATTTTCCAGTTTCAAGCCCTGATCCTATTAATGCCGTTATAGATGCAGTAGGCCCAGGTAATACAACTACCTCAATATCATTTTCAATAGCCTGTTTTATTACTTCTTCTCCAGGGTCTGATATCCCAGGCATTCCAGCATCACTTATCAACGCTATATTTTCTCCGCTTAATAATTTATTTATTAAATATCCGCCTTTATTATCTTTATTGTATTCATGGTAACTTGTTAATGGTTTCGATATTTCAAAATGATTTAGAAGTTTAATACTATGTCTAGTATCTTCTGCTGCTATTAAATCAACTTCATTTAAAACTCTTAAAGTTCTATATGTTATATCTTCTAAATTTCCAATTGGAGTTCCACATACATATAATTTTCCACTCATTTACTTTTCTCCTATATCTTGATTTGCATATATGTCATCAATTTCTTTAGTATAATTTCCATCCTCATCATAAACATATAATGGATCTAATATTTTTAAATCTGGTCTTCCACCCTTAGTAAATTGAACTAACATTATGTTAGGAGCCTTGCCTTGCTTAGGATGAATAAACTGAATTTGCTTTGGCTCTAACTTATATTGTCTTGCTAATGTTATTATTTCTATCAGTCTAGTTGGTCTGTGGATCATGTAAAACTTACCTGTATCTTTCAATAGTCTAGATGCTGATCTTATAACATCTTCTAAATTACATTTTACTTCATGTCTTGATATAGCCTTTTTATCATTTGGATTTTTTATTCCATTATCGTGCATGTATGGAGGATTCGAAGTAACTACATCAAACTTGTTAACTTCTAAAGTTTTATCTATTACTTTTATATCTCCATTTACAATTTTAACCCTATCTTGTAAGTCATTTAATAGTACAGATCTTGAAGCCATCTCATAAACTTCTTCTTGAATCTCTACACCTATAATTTCCTTAGCTTCACTTTTACCAGCTATTAATATTGGTATTATACCTGTTCCTGTTCCTAAATCTACTACACTAGCACCTCTTTTTACTTTAGCAAAATTAGCTAGTAAAACAGCATCTACTCCAAAACAAAATCCAGTTGTGTCTTGTATCAACCTTAGTCCTTTTAATTGAATATCATCTATTCTTTCCGTCTCTTTTATTTTTACGTCCATAAATCTACTCCTTAACATTAAAAATTCGCTTCGCTTGAGCAACTACGTCTGCGAACTACTTCATATCGCCAAAATTTCATATCGTCAACGTCCACTCGGCAAGCTCGTGTCCCCGTTACTCAAACGACTTTATCCGTTGCTTAAAATCTTTTTAACGCTCAAAATATAGTGTTTTGATGCAAATAAATTTTTTAGATTATTCACAAATTCCAGCAAGTGTAATTTCTTTAAGCGTTAAAAATTCGCAATTTAAAGGGTAGGAAATATCCTACCCCCCTATTAATCTTCTAATTTTTTTAACTCTCTTAATGTTTCTGCATCAAGTTTTTCATCTTTTTGTCCACATCCAGAACATTTCTTGGCTTCTTGTAAAATCTTTATCTCTTCTTTTTCATAAAGTTTTATATTTTTATCTTGTAATTCCACTTTAATTTGTTCTAAAAGAGGATTAATTTCAATTACTTTTCCTTTTCCATCCGGGGATTGTACTATAGAGCCTACTGTTGGCATTTTTTCTAATGCTTCACTATATACATCATGTTCATATTTTAAGCAGCAGAATAATCTACCACATATGCCTGAAATTTTAGTAGGATTAAGTGATAAACTTTGGTCCTTTGCCATTTTTATAGATACAGGTTGGAAATCCCCTAACCAAGAAGAACAACATAATCTTCTTCCGCATGGTCCAAGTCCACCTATAGATTTAGCTTCGTCTCTTACTCCAATTTGTCTTAATTCTATTCTAGTCTTAAATATAGAAGCTAGATCTTTTACAAGTTCTCTAAAATCTATTCTTCCTTCTGCTGTAAAGTAGAATATTAGCTTATTTCTATCAAATGTATATTCACAATCTATAAGAAACATAGTTAATTCATGTTCTTTTATTTTTTGTTGGCAAACCTCAAAAGTTTCTTTTGCTTTTTCTTTATTTTCTAAATAAATCTTAGTATCTTCTTCTGTTGCTATTCTTACAATAGGTTTTAAAGGTGATACTAACTCACTTTCATCTAATTCCTTAGGTCCTACTACAACCTTGCCATATTCTAATCCCCTTGCAGTTTCTACTACTACATCTACATTTTTCTCTATTTCGAATTCTACAGGGTCAAAATAATATATTTTCCCTGCACTTTTGAATCTAACACCCACTATTCTTATCATTTAATCACCTCATATATATTTAAAGACATCACTTGTATACTCAAATTAAAGTTACAATTACTTCTTAACTTTTTCTTAGTCTCTTCTATTATATCAATAATCTTAGACACTTGAGAATAGTTAATTTTTTTGCTCATATTTTGTAAAAATGTTATTTTATCTATATTTATAATCATATCTTTATTTATATTTTCTTTTAGCATCATTATATCTCTAAAATAATTCAAAGTTATATCCAAAACTTCAATAATATTATCTTTATATTTGTCATACTTACTTGGAAGTTCTAATATATCAACTACATTCTTGTCTAACATAGTTTGTATATTACTTTGAATATCTTCTCTCATTACCATAAAATCTGATGACTCAGACAGTTCTAAAGCTTTGCTTATACTTCCTCTAGAAAATGTAGCTAACATACTAGCTTTTCTATCTTCAATTCCCTTTGTTTTTAAATACTCCTTTAATTCTATAAAAGGTATTGGTAAAAACTTTACTATATCACATCTTGACTTTATTGTATCTAGTAATGAGTTTTTATTATTTGTTAAAAGTATTATTATTACGTAGTTAGGTGGCTCTTCTAATGTTTTTAATAATGCATTTTGAGACTCTATAGTCATTTTTTCTGCATCAGTAATTAAATATATTTTATAGTCTCCATGTGGCTTTATTATAACATCAGTCTGTAAGCTTCTTATTTGAGCTATTTTTATACTTGCACCTTGAGGTTCTATAGATATAAAATCAGGGTTATTCTCAAGATGTTTTGTTTTAAGTAAAAATTTTGCAAACTCCTGTGCAAGTGTGCTTTTACCAACTCCATTTATTCCCTCAAATAAATATGCATGATTTATTTTATCTTTTGTAATAGAGTTTGATAAATATTTTTTAGCAAAACTTTGTCCTATAATATTTTCAAAATACATATCTATTTCTCCATAGAATCTATAGTTTTTTTAACGACTTTATATATTTCTTCATGTATGTTATCTATACTTCTTAATTTTTCATCGTCTATACAATCAATTTTATTCCAATTATACTTGTTTGCTATATATAAAGAGTTATTATATGATCTTGTTAGATAGTCTATATCACTTTCATGTATATCCTTTTTTTCTTCCCCTGTAAATTTATTTTTTCTATTTTCCATAAGTTTTTTACTAAACTCTACAGGAACATCCAAAAATACTACACAATCTGGTTGTGGAATCTTATATAAATTAAACTCAAAGTCAAATAACCAATTTATATATTTATCTCTTTCTTGTTCATCCATTTTCGATGCTTGATGAACCATATTTGAAGTAGTATATCTATCTGCTATTATAATTCCGCCTTCATTATAAAAAGATTCCCATTCCGTTTTAAAAGATGCGTATCTATCTGCTGCGAAGAATGTAGAAGCTACATATGCATCTACATCATTAGCATTTTTCCCGAAGTCTCCATTTAAATACATCTTAACTAGTGAAGCAGAGTCTGATTTATAGTTTGGATATTCGACTTTTTTTACTTTATACCCATCCTCTATTAATCTATTGTATAATTTTTTGGTTTGAGTTGCTTTTCCGCTAGCATCTGAACCACTTTCTATAATTATTAACTTTCCTTTCATTTTTTACACCTATCAATATTGATCACGCTTAATATACTCATATACGTAACTAATATTCTCTTCCTTTCTTATGAATTTAATCTATGTCTATAACTTGAATAAACCTAAGTTCACTATCTTTAACTCCATTAACGTTCATTCCCTTAGATTTACATTCTATAATGTAATCAATAACTTCTTTCGTAATCTCTTCTCCTGGAGATACTAAGCTAACTCCAGGTGGATATGGTATTATATACTCACCTGAAATTTTTCCTATGCTATTCTCTATTTTAACATTTTTTTATCCATATAGAATGCTTCTCTTGGACTTAATATCTTTTTAGGTAATTTAATTGGATACGATACGTTTTTTAAATGACTTTCTTTCTTATAAATTTTATCTATTTCAAATAATACATCTTTTAACTTTACAAATTCACCTTTTGTATTCCCAATTGTTGCAATCAATAAAACACCATAGTAATTAGATAACTCAACCTGTATATTATAATTTTCTCTTAAAATATTTTCTAATTCATGTCCTGTAATCCCAAGTTTCTTTGTATTTAAAAATATTTTAGTATAATCTTTACTTTCATCTACTTTAATATTTTTAAGCTTATAAAGTTCACTTTTAAATTCATCTATATTACTTAAAAGTTTGTCCATCAAATCAAACCCGTTTTTTTCGTATATATCTACAGCTATATCCAAAGATGCCATAAGTAAATATGATGGGCTTGAAGATTCTGTTATTCTCAGCATATTTGTTAACTTATTTATATTTATTCTATTTCCTTTAATATGAATCATAGATGATTGTGTAAAGGATGGTAATGTTTTATGAGTACTTTGTATTACTATATCTACGCCTTGGCTTAATGCTGTCTCTGGTAGCTTCTCACTTAACCCTAAGTGAGCTCCATGGGCTTCATCTATTATAACAGTCATACCTTTTTCATGTGCATAACTACAAATAGACTTTAAATCAAATATATCCCCAAAATAAGTTGGATAAGTCAGAAAAACTGCCTTTGCATCTAAATTTGAGTCTATGACACTTTTTACATCATCAAAGCTAACTCCAGATAAAGTATTACTATCTTTATTTATACTAGGATTAACATAAATTGGATCTATATCTCCAATTATACAGGAATTAATAGCTGATTGATGACAATCTCTATTTAGTATTATTTTTTCTTTAGGATTTACAGAAGCCATTATAGCTGCCTCAATTCCACAAGTAGATCCATTCACTAAATAAAAAGTTTTATCGCTTTTAAATACTTCTGAAGCCCTTTTAAGAGACTCTTTTATACACTCTTCTGGTGAATGTAAATTATCCGTCCCTGGAATCTCAGTTGTATCTAGCTTATATAAATTTTCAAGTATATCTTCATACCCTAGCATTTTATATATAGCGCCTTTCTTATGACCTGGCATATGAAATGATATTATATTATCATCAACTATTTTTCTTAAAGAATCTATTATTGGTGTATTCATTACTTTTAATTTTACTTTAACTTAAATTTCAAGCTAAAGATCCTCCTCCTAAAACATATTGTGGTTATATTAAACAACTATTTCAATCATATAATTATAATCAAGTTTTTTAAAGTATCTTTTATCATTTTTTACTTTATATTTTAATCCCATCTCGTACAAGTGTAATCTTTTTATTTTTATACAACAAAAAGTGGTTGAGACTTAGTTTGTAGCGCAGCGGTCATTCAAAGCATTTTCTCAGCTTTATGACCCAAGCACAAACTAAATATCAACCACCACTTAAATCCACGTAAAATAAAAAAGATTACGCGGCTACGTCCTACTCTCCCAGGCAGCTTCCCACCAAGTACCATCGG
>NZ_JAIXHU010000013.1:0-74346 GCF_025671395.1 Paraclostridium sp. AKS73
ATTATTTAAAAAAATAAAATTAAAATAAAATAATCTAGTTTCTAGTGTAACTAGTGTATATAAAAACATATATATAAATATACACTACTTTCATAGGGGGAATAGATTTGAGAAGAAGATATGAAAGAATGCAAATTATATGCAAAGATTTATCAGAAGAAGCTTTTAAATCTTATACTGGTAAAAAAGACTATAAAAGAGCTATCCACTGCTATACCGTATTAGCTACGAGCATGGGTGTTCCAGCAGATATTGCTAGTTTTGCAAAGAACATGCTAGCTAGATTGAATAAAAAAATAGAAGAAAATATTTAAAAAAGAATTGCTTGATAAAATCAAGCAATCTTTTTTAGTTGTTTTTTTTAGTAAAAGTGTTGACCTAAATAAGATAAAGTGTTATATATATAAGTGAGAAAAGTTAAAAAGGTTACACTAAATAAACAAATAAAACATACTATAAATTAATATAAAAAAACTGGGAGGACTTTATTATGAAGGCAAGAGTTGCAATAAATGGATTTGGAAGAATTGGAAGAATGGTTTTAAGAATAGTTGAGGAAAACGGTTTGGATGGGTTTGAAATAGTAGCTATAAATGCAAGAAGTGATGCTAAAACGTTAGCACATTTATTTACTTATGACTCTTCTTACGGAATATTTAGAGGTAAAGTAGAAACAGATGAAAAGAAAATATAATTATAAATGGAAGAAAAATAAAAGTATTAAAAGAAAATGATCCTGAAAACTTACCATGGAAAGAATTAGGAGTAGATATAGTTATAGAGTCAACTGGGAAATTTACTAAAAAAGAGGATGCACAAAAGCATATAAATGCAGGAGCTAAAAAAGTAATAATTACTGCTCCAGGAAAAATGAAGACAAGACTATAGTAATAGGTGTAAATGAAAATGAGTATGACAATAGCATACATCATATAATATCTAATGCTTCTTGTACTACAAACTGTATAGCCCCAGTAGTAAAAGTTTTAGATGCTGAGTTTGGAATAAATAAAGGACTAATGACTACTATTCATGCATACACTAATGACCAACAAATATTAGATAAGACACATAAAGATCTTAGAAGAGCAAGAAGTGCTGGTGTTTCTATGATACCAACGACAACAGGAGCAGCTAAGGCTGTGGCAAAAGTATTACCAGATTTAGAAGGAAAATTAAATGGATTTGCAGTAAGAGTTCCAAGCCCTAGTGTTTCTATGGTAGATTTAGTTTGTGAATTTAGCAGAGATGTAACAGTTGAAGAAGTAAATAGAGCTTTAGAAAATGCAGCTAAGAAGGAGTTAAGTGGAGTATTAGGTTATTCAGATTTACCACTTGTATCTGTAGATTATAAACAAACTTCAGAGTCATCAATAGTAGATGGATTATCAACTATGGTGAATGATGGAAATCTAGTTAAAGTAGTAGCTTGGTACGATAATGAATGGGGATATTCATGCAGAACTGTAGATTTAGTAGCATATGTTTCAAAAGAACTTTTAGTAGCTAGCAAAGTTAGCGCGTAGTTAAAAAAAGCTTACAGAGGTTTTCTGTAAGCTTTTTTATATAATATATGAAGTTATTCAGTTAAAGTGAATTTTTATCCTTCAGAATTTTACTTAATCTAAATTTATGAATAAATGAAATTTATATCCTAAATAATAGCATAAAATATCTGTAAATAGTTTTAAAAATGTACATTATAGTATATAATTTTAATAAGAAATATCATATTAGAGGGCTACTTAATAAAGTAGTCTTTTAATTTAGTAAGGAAGTGGATTAATGAATTTTTGGAGGGAGAAAAAATAAATTTTATTTTTGTAGCGTATTTATTATAGCTATACTTATAGGCCAGTATTTTCTTTTCAAATATGGAATAGTAAGTCCACTAGTAAAAGGTGTAGAACTGCGGATAACTAAAGGTGAATATATTCAAAATATAGATGAATATGTAATAAAATTAGGCGATTCTATAAAGGTAAATAGTGGCGAATATATTGTTATACCACCGTATTCATCAAAGCCTAACATCGGGTATAAAGCGTCTGACTCCGATATTTTATCAATAAAAGGTGATACAATAACTGGTATAAAAGAAGGATACTCGGCAATTATGATTATGAAAGATAGTAGAGCTATAAGAAGAGCTACTATAAGGGTGGTAAACCCAAAAGTAGAAAATTTAGACGTATCTATAAATCAGTTAAAGTATGTAGGAGATACTTCTCCTATAGATGTAAATGTAGATGTTGACTTTAAATTTAATGATAAAGAAAAATATACATATGAAATATCTGATGAAAAAGTTTTGAAAGTTGAAAATAATCAAGTTAAAGCTATTGGAGTTGGAAGTTCTACATTGAAAATAAAAGCTGGAGATAAAACTAAAGAATATAAATTTAACATACAAGCTAAAGTTTCTAATTTATATAGTAACAATAATATAAATGTTCATATAAATGAAGAAAAAAGCTTAGGGGTAAAAGTAGAAACATACCCTAAAAATTTACAACATCCTAAGGTGAATTATGAAATTGTTGGATTTAAGTTACCAATATCAACTGCAATTGAGGTTTCAAGTGATGGAGTTGTAACAGGTCTTAGAGAAGGTAGTGAGAAGGTAAAAGTTACTTGTGGTGGTAAAAGTAAAATAATAACTGTAAATGTATTAAAAGAAAATACAGAATCTAAGAAAATTAAAAACTTAGAAGCTAGCTCTATAATAAATGGAGATAATTTGGAAATAAATCTTTCTTGGGATTACTTAGATGATATTCCAGAGTATGAAATATATCTTAAAAATAATTCTAAAGGAGAAAAAGATTTCAGTTTAATTAAATCAATAAGAGTAGAAAAAGATGAATTAGATAAAGATAAAAAGGTAAAAGCTTCTATTATTGTAGACTTAAAAGGCATAGATAAACCAGATATAGATTTATATGTTGTAGGTAAATCTGATGGAGTATATACTCAACGAAGTGATACAATAAATATTAAAAAAGAACATCAAAGTTCAGAAAATATTCAAGATTACAAAGTTGAAAATATAGAAGGAACTATTTCTGATGATGGGAATATAAATCTTTCATGGGATAAGTTAGAAAACTTTGATTGCACATATAGTATATATGTACGAAATAATATAACTTCACCAAATGGAGGGTTTGAGTTATACCAACATGGAGTAAGTGAGAATAAGATAACTATTCCAGTTAATTTATTAGAAGATATAAACATGGATGTATATGTTGTAGCAAATTCATCTCAAGGATCTAGTAAAAGCAGTGATATTTTAAATTTAGAAAAAAAGAAAACTGAAATTGAAGTTGAAAAGCCAATTTTACAAATAAAAAATCCTGAGAGTACATTTTAAAATGTACTCTCAGGATTTTTATTATTTTATTTTTCTAAGTATCCACTTGGATGGAAGTAGTAGATACTAGATGTGTTTTTATCTACAAAATATCCTAAATCAGTATCTGCATTAGGTAAAAATACATATCCAGAAAGACCTTTATCTTTTAAAACAGTGAATGTATTTTCATCACCTTGGTAAGCATAAACTAAATTTGGATTCATATCTAATAGTAAGTTTAAAGCGTCATCTTTGCTTAAAGCTTTTGATATATCAGTGTTTTCATCTTTGTTAGCTTCAGCAGATTTATTATTATCAACATCTTTATTAGAATTATCAGGTTTAACAGCATCTTGATCTTTATTAACATTTTCATCTTTAGAAACATTTTGCTTATTATTAGTTTCAGTATTACTAGAATCATTATTTTTTACAATATCATCTTTTTTGTTAGTTTCATTAGGTTTAGAAACTTCTTTCTTACTTGAATCAACTGCATTAGAAACTTCTTTTTTAGATTCTAAATCAGAGTTTTTGTTGTTAGTAGAAGTACTAACTTCTTTAGCTGTGATATCTTTATTAGAATCACTATTATCTATATCAGATACAGTATTAGTTTCTAATGTTTTATTACTTTTATTTTCTTCGACGACTGAGCGTTCAACCTTTGTGGCTTCGTTACTAGGTTTTGAATCATTATTTGCGAATGAAGATTTTAAAATTGGGTTAGTAACAAATAATACACTACAGAAAACAAATAAAACAATAACTAATTTTTTCATATCATTACCTCTTTTCAAATATATATGTTATCTTCTATACATAAATATTACCATAAATTAATTGTATTATAACAGTTACATACTTGTTACTTGAGGTTACTAAATTGTAATTAAAAAAATGTTTAAAAAGTATAATTATTTACTATAATGTAGAATTATATTTATGGTTTATAAAGTTAACTAAATAGATCTTAAAAACACCCATTAAAGGAGCTGAAAGAATCATACCTGGTATACCAAAAACCCCCCGCCAACTGTAACAGCCAAAATTGTGAAAAACGGACTAAGACCTAGTTGGCCACCTACTATTTTAGGTTCTATAAATGCAATCTCAACTTGTTGAACTAGAATTAAGTATACTAATGAAAATAATGCAACACTAGGATTGTAAAATAAATTGATTAAAACAACAGGGGTCATACCTATTACAGGACCAAAATATGGAATCATATTCATAAAACCTATTAAAGTTCCAAATAATAGAGCGTATGGAGACCCGATAAGATAAAGCCCAACTCCAGATATAACTCCCACTATAAATGAATCTAAAATTTTACCAGCGAAGTACTTTCCTATATTTTCGTTTAAGCTGTTTCCTACTTCTAAAATAAACGATGTTCTTTTTTCGCCTATTAGTACATACATCGTTTTTTTTGAAAATGAAATAAATCTCTCTTTTTCTAAAATTATATAGAAACAAATTATAAAAGCTAATATAAACTGAACTATAAACTTAGAAATAGAAAAAGTTGTTGTAAATATATCACCTAAATATCCAATAAGTAGGTTACTTATTTGAGGCATAGCTGAAAATATTTTATCCGCAACTTCTTTTAAAGTTTTAGGATCAATATTTTTTAACTGATCTCCAATTTCTATAAAGAAAGATTGTGTTTGTTTTGCATACACTGGAAATTGACTAATAATATCAGCTAAACTATTTATTATAATAGGCGCTGTAAAAAATACAAACGAAATTATAATAAAAATTAAAAGTCCATAGGTTATAAGTAAAGAATAAATTCTTTTTAGTTTTAAGTTACGCTCTAAAAAATTTACAATTGGTGAAAATATGTAAGCTAAAATAAACGCTATAATAAAAGGTGTTAGTAAAGACAATAATAGCTTTACTATATTGAAAAAGTACTTATAGTTGTCTATGAACTTGATAAATACATATGTTAGTATAAGTGTTAAAACTAAATTAACATTAATTTTGATACCTTTCAACTAAAATCATCCTTTCAATTAATTTTAAAAATGAAAAATAAAGTAATATATCTATTATACAATAAAAGTAATATGAATATATATAGTAATGGAAATAAATTCTAAGGTATAGAATGGAGGCCATCTTTTTATAGAGGAGGTGTTTTTTATAAATTATGAAGTAATTGTTAAGTATAACGGAGATATACTTGAAATAGAAAAAGATTTAGGAGTATCAGTTGAAATATTAGGTTACAATTATGCAATTATAAGTACTGAAAGTCCTGAAAAAATTGACTTACTTTTAAATTATCCACAAATTGAGTATTTAGAAAAACCATTTATATTGACAACTCAAGATATACAAAGTTTTCAAGAACTGGAATTACGAGATTTAAAAATACAAATAGATTAACTGGAAAAGGGACTATTATAGGAATTATAGATTCAGGGATAGATTACAATATAGATTTATTCAAGGATTCAAATGGTAATTCTAAAATACTTTATTATTGGGATCAATCAATACAAGGGAAACCACCAGAAGGATTTCAGTATGGAACTTTATACACAAATGAAGATATAAACAAGGCAATTAAAAGAGAATTAACTATACCTATATCTCCGACAAGTACACATGGTACACATGTAGCTGGAATAGCCTGTCAAATAGCTGATGAAGCTAATTTAATTGTTGTAAGAGTTGGAAGCGTATTAACAGATGTCTTTTCTAAAAGTACTGAATTCATGAGAGCAATTAAATTTATCTTAGATAAAGCATTAGAGTTAAAAATGCCAGTAGCTATAAACATAAGTTACGGGAGCAATGAAGGCTCACATAGAGGTTTATCTTTATTTGAACAATACATTGATGATATGTCTGCATTTTGGAAAAACAATATAGTTGTAGCAGCAGGAAATAATGGAGATAAAGATGGTCATAAAAGTATAAAGCTGGATAAAGAGACAACAGAAGTTGAATTTGTAGTTGGAGAAAATGAGAAGATTTTAAATATAAATATATGGCCTCAATTTATTGATGATTTTAGTGTTTATATAGTTAATCCATCAAATATAAAGAGTCAGGAAATATCTTTAACTTCAGGAGAAATAAAAAATGTATTAGGGGGAACTAGAGTAAAAGGATATTTTTACCCAATAGCTCCGTATTCTTTATCTCGAAGAATATCGGTACAGCTTACTTCATCTGCATCTATAAATCCAGGTATATGGAAGTTGGTTTTTACACCTATAAATGTAGTTATGGGAGATATAAGTATATACTTACCTACATCAGAAGGTATTAGTAAAGATACACGCTTTTTAGAAGCTAATAAAAATTTAACAGTAACAGTTCCAGGAACTGCTAATAAAGTTATAACAGTCGGGAGCTTCAACTCAACTACAGATACTGTATCTATTTTCTCAGGAGAAGGAGATATTGATCAGAATATTTACAAACCAGATTTATTAGCACCAGGAGAAAACATTTTGTCAGTACTTCCAGGTGGTAGTATAGGAGCTTTAACTGGAACTAGCATGGCAACTCCACACGTTACTGGGGTAGTATCGTTATTAATGCAGTGGGGAATCGTTGACAAAAATGATCTATTTCTGTACTCACAAAAAATAAAGGCATTTTTATTAAAAGAATCAAAAAGGAGTTCTATAGATACATATCCAAATAATTCTATGGGGTTTGGATTTTTAGATTTAACAGATGTTAGATTAGATAATATATCTAATTTAAATAAAGAATATGATTTACTTTATAGAAAAAAGAAAAAAAAAAGTTAAAGAGCTAAGTAGATTAGACCTTCCACTTGATTTAGCTTTTAGATATCATGTAGAACATGGACCTAATTTTGAAGAAGAACTTAAAGCAATTGGATTAGATTATACTTACTATGAAATAAGTGATACAGAGGGGGTATTAACACTACCGATTAAAGATCCTAAAAGATATAATAAATTATTAAAAATAGAAGGTTTTAAATTCATAGATTCAAGTCTTGTTATGAATCAGCTAGGTACAATAAGCAGAGATACTAGTAATGGAGTGGTTGCTAAAGAAGAGATAGGAGCTAATTTTTGCAAAATAACTTGAATATACCCATAACTGGAAGTGGGGTATTAGTTGCAGTTTTAGATTCAGGTATAGATTACTTGCATGAAGATTTTATATATCCTGATAAAACATCTAAAATAGCATATATATGGGACCAAACTGAAGATGGAAATCCTCCAAAAGGGTACAAAATAGGAACTGAGTATTCAAGGGAAGATATAAACAAGGCTATACAAGCTAACGATAACAATTTAACTAAAGATGAAACCGGTCATGGAACTATGATCAGTGGAATATGTTCAGGCCTTGGCAATTTAAATAAGCAATATTCAGGGGTTGCACCAGATTCAGAACTTATAATAGTAAAGTTAAAAAAAATTGAGGGAAATTATGATAGTACATTTTTAAAAGCTGGAGTTATGTATGCATATGAAAAATCCATAGAGTTGAATAAACCAATAGTTATTAATTTATCTTTAGGAAGTAATAACTTAATAGGAGCAAAAGAGAATACATTAAGAAAAGAACCTCACTTTGCAAGGGGTGTATGTATAGTATCTGCAGTAGGAAATGAAGGAAATACTCAAACTCATTCAATGGGTAAAGTAAACTTTGTGGGACAACAAAAAGATATAGAAATTGAGATTTTTGAAGATGAAAGTCTTTTAGAAATAAATATATGGGTAAATAAGCCGGATAAAATAAGTGCAGCAGTTATAGCTCCTAGTGGAGAACAAAGTAAATTTATAACAGTATCTAGTTATAACGAGGTTTCAGGGCTATTCGATCTTGAATCTACATGGTATGTAATAACGTATGTATATCCCACTGAATATTCTGGGCAAGAACAAATAACAGTACTTCTTAAAAATGCAACTAAAGGAATATGGAAGATACGATTAAGAGGTGAGTATATAACAAATGGGATTTACAATGCTTATTTACCAAATCGAGCAATAATAAATCCTGGAACCAAGTTTAGAGACTCTACATCAGCATATACTATTAACTATCCAGCTACATATAGGGATGTAATTTCAGCAGGTGCATATAATTTAGTTGAAAATAGTATATGGCCACCATCATCTAGAGGGCCTACAATAAACGGGTTGTTAAGACCTGATATAGTAGCTCCAGGAGTAAATATAATTTCAACATATCCTGGAAATAAATATGCAACATTAACAGGTACATCTGCATCAGGAGCTTATTTATCAGGAGCGATTGCTCTGTATTTACAATATACAGTAGTCGACAAATATTATCCATCTAAAGGATTTACAAATATTATAAGAACCTATATACGTGCTGGAGCTAAAAGAAACTCAGAAATAGTTTATCCAAATGATATTTATGGATATGGTATTTTGGATATTAGAGGGGCTTTTGACCAACTCAAATAAAAAGGAGGAAGTTTTATTTTGGAAAAATCCTACCTTATAATTTATACAGGTGATATAGCATCTGATTTAAAAAAAGCTGGAATAGAAAAATATATGATTTTAAATCCTAGCCTTACTGTGATATATGTTCCGCAAAATTTCAGAGAAGAAACTTTAAATAGAATTCCTAGTATTACTTGGTGGCAAAGTTCTATTCCAATGAGTTCTTTAATTGAAATAACTAATAATTTAGATGAAGGAGTAAGTGTATCAGATGCAGCTTCAACAGATTATATATATAAAAACCCATATATACAATCAACAGGAAGAAATGTTTTAATTGCAATAATAGATTCAGGGATAGATTATTTACATCCAGATTTTATGGAAAACAATAAAACAAAAATAATATCTATATGGGATCAAGAAAGTGAAAAAAAATCCTCCAGATGGATTAATATTTGGAAGTGAATTTACAAGCGAGGATATAAATAAAGCTATAGAAGAAAACGATAAAACATTAAGTGAAGATAGTATAGGAACAGGAACTACAGCAGCAGGCATAGCAGCAGGTAGGGGGAATCTAAATTCTCAATATAAAGGTGTTGCAATTGACAGTAAATTGGTTGTTGTTAAGCTTAGAGAATATAAAGACACATATAAAAAAGGAAAGATAAACTACCAAGGATCAGATTTTTTAGCATCTATAAGGTATGTATTAGATGTGGCAAAAAAAGAAAATAAAAATATGATAATAAATTTAACTGTAGGACTGATTTCTAAATCTATAGTTGAGTCGACTATGTTATCTACGTTTAATGAACTATCACAACCTGGAAATATAGTAGTAAGTGGAGCTGGAAATGAAGGAAATACAGATATTCATTATAGAGGTAATATAAAAAATAAAGAAACAGTAGATGATATAATCATACAAGTAGGAGAGCAAACAAACTTAGATATAAAATTAGTTGTAAATGGTCCTGATAAAATTGGTGCCATGATAATATCTCCAGCAGGTGAAATGAGCTATAAAATTATGTATTCACCTGATTATTATGTGTATAAAGGAAAATTTAATTTAGAAAGCACTCCTTATGAAATGAGACTTTCTTATCCTTGGTTAGAATCAGGTAATGAGGAGTTAACAATAAGTTTGTATGATATAAAGCCTGGTATATGGACCCTTAGATTGATTCCTGAATTTATAATAGAAGGAAACTATGATGTTTATTTACCAAATAAGAATATAATTTCTGAAGAAACAAGATTTTCAGATCCAGCATCAGAAGCTACTATAAGTATGTATGCAGCATCTGAAAATGTAATAACTATAGGAGCCTATAACGATAAAACAGATAGTATTTGGATAGGATCTTCAAAGGGACCTGTAAATTTAGACCTTATTAAACCAGATATAGTAGCTCCAGGAGTAGACATAATATCAACTTATATAAATAGTTCATACAATACATCTATTGGAACTGGAGTTAGTTCTTCAATAGTAAGTGGAGTATTAGCAATTATACTTGAGTATATAACTTCAGAGTATGAATTTGCTGAAGAATTACTGTCAGTTCAACCATTAAAAACATATTTAATGCTAGGTGCTACTAAAAAGATATATATATATATCCGAATATTACGCAAGGGTATGGAATATTAAATTTAAAAATACTATAGTAGAAATTGCAAAGAACTTTGAATAATATGAATTTTATAGACTATAATGTAAAAACTAATTACAAAATAAAAAAAGAGGTGATTAGTATGACAAATGAAAAAAGCAAGCCACTAAATGGAGAAGGAAACAAAAGATTAAAAGCTCATAGACCTGTGAACAATGAATATACAGCAGCATGGGCAGGAACTAAAGAGTTAAAAGACGATAGTAAGGTATCGATACCATCGTTAAATAATGTTGAAGAAGCTAAAGATTGGGTAGATAATGGAAGTAAATTATAAGCAAAAACGCTACTTAATTTAATTAAGTAGCGTTTTTATTAACTCCGTATTTTTATTCACTAGGGACTAGTATATATTCACCTGATTTTATATTATAATCACTAGAAATAATATCTATATTTTCTTTGTAAATAACCTTTCTAAAATCATCAATGTCTTCAATATTGGTATTGTAAGATTTTATTATATCGTCTATAGTTTCTCCTGAGTTAACTAAATGCTTTACCAAGTGACGCCCATCCATAACCTTCGTATAAGCTTTATTATAAGAAAGTTCAGTTAAATCATTAAAAGCAGGTACGTTTTCAGATAAATAATTTACAGAAGTATCTAAACAAGTTATATAATTATAGATAGCTTCTTTGAAAACCTGAGACAAAGAAGAGCAATCATCAACTACAGGGCCTATGAAGAGCAATACAACTATAATTAATAATACATATTTCATATAAAATACCCTCCTACATAGAAGTATTATAAAATTTGTGAAAATATACAAATTTTATGAAAAATAAAACATTGACTAGGAAAATATAAGTTGGTATAATCTTAGTAATAATTGAAATAATATAAAAATAAAGACAGTGAAGAGAAGAGTAGGTATAAAATGTAGTTATAGCGATTTGAGGACGGTGAAAGCTCAATACGAAGTTTATATTGAAGAACATCTCGGAGTCTCTAACCGAAATTTAATAGAGTAGGCTTAGACGGAAGGTCCCGTTATAGACCATAAGCAATGCTTAGCTAAGAGGCCATTTTTATGGCAATTAGGGTGGTACCGCGATAGTAATAGTCTTTCGTCCCTTTATTTGGGATGAAGGGCTTTTTTTAATATTTAAATTTAAATTTTAGGAGGACATAAAATGCAAAGAGATTTTATAGAAATTAAAGATCTTTACAGAAACAAAGAAGAATACATCGGGAAAAGGGTAAAAGTAGCTGGATGGATAAGAACATCTAGAGCATCTAAAAATTTCGGATTTATAGAATTAAATGACGGAAGTTTCTTTAAAAATATGCAAGTAGTAATATCAGATGAAAAATTAGGAAACTTTAAAGAAATAACTAAGCTTCCAATAAGTTCATCAATCCTAGTTGAAGGTGAACTAGTATCAACAGAAGGAGCAAAACAACCTGTAGAAATACATGCAACTAATATTGAACTAGAAGGAGAATCAGATAGTTCATACCCATTACAAAAGAAAAGACATACTTTAGAATATTTAAGAACTATAGCTCATTTAAGACCTAGAAGTAACACTTTTTCAGCAGTGTTTAGAGTAAGAAGTTTAGCAGCTTATGCTATACACAAGTTCTTCCAAGATAGAAACTTCGTATATGCACATTCACCAATTATAACAGGAAGTGACTGTGAAGGTGCTGGAGAAATGTTTAGAATAACAACTATGGATTTAAATAGTATACCTAAAACTGAAGAAGGTGCAATAGATTACTCTAACGACTTCTTTGGAAAAGAAGCTAACCTAACAGTTAGTGGACAATTAAATGCTGAAATAATGGCACTTGCATTTAGAAATGTTTATACATTTGGACCAACATTTAGAGCAGAAAATTCATTTACACAAAGACATGCATCAGAGTTTTGGATGATAGAGCCTGAAATAGCATTTGCTGACTTAGAAGATAACATGGAACTTGCAGAAGATATGATAAAATACGTTATAAGTTATGTTATGGAACATGCTCCAGAAGAAATGGAATTCTTTAATAGTTTCATAGATAAAGGATTAATAGAAAGATTAAACAATGTAGTAAACTCTGAATTTACTAGGATAACATATACTAAAGCTGTAGAAATGTTACAAGAATCAGGTCATGAGTTTGAATATCCAGTTCAATGGGGAGACGACCTTCAAACAGAGCATGAAAGATACTTAACAGAACAAGTATTTAAAGCTCCTGTATTTGTTACAGATTATCCAAAAGACATAAAAGCATTCTATATGAGAATGAATGAAGATGGAAAAACTGTTAGAGCTATGGACCTTTTAGTTCCTGGTGTAGGGGAAATAGTTGGAGGATCTCAAAGAGAAGAGAGACATGATGTATTATTAGATAGAATAAAAGAAATGAATTTAAATGAAGAAGATTACTGGTGGTATTTAGAATTAAGAAAATACGGAACAGCTACTCATTCAGGATTTGGATTAGGGTTTGAGAGAATAATAATGTATATGACTGGTATGGCAAATATAAGAGACGTAATACCATTCCCTAGAACTCCAAAAGCAGATCTAATTTTATGAATATAATAAATTTTATTATATAAACAAAAGCCTTTAGATATTATCTAAGGGCTTTTAACATTTAAATTAAAATACATTATAATATATTAATTTAGTGGAGAATATAAATTAAATATAAGCTAAATTTCAATATGTAGACATTAAAACTTTATTAGAATATAATAGTAATAAGGTTAAAAGATAAAGGTTAATCAGGAGGTAAAGCGATGTCAGACGATAGAATAATTGATTTCAATGAATTAAAAAATAAAGTAAAAGATTCTGATGTAGATAAGTTTGAACAATATATATATACTCTGTATAACTCAGTAATGAGTGGTAGTATGAGTATGGTCGAGTTTTCTAAAAAAATAATGGAATATATGAATGAAAATAACATATCTCAAGAAAAATTTATAAATATACAAAAGAAATTTATGGAGAGATATGGAATGGATTCTTCTGAAATTGATGAACAATTAAAGAATATTGGTATAGATCCTAAAAATATAGATTTAAGTAATATGGACAATGTCAATTTTGAAGAAATAAAAAAAAGTATAGGGTTTTACGAAAAATATAATTTTAAGATAAAACCAAAAGCTTCTGTAGAAACATATATAAAAAATGATCATAATGATATAAGAATTATACTAGATCAAGAACAAGTTACTTTAATAAGTAAAGGAAAGATAAATCTTGTTGATGCAGAGCTTAATGAACTTTTACTATCATACAAAAACTCACTAGATAAGACTATAAATATAACTATGTGTGAAAACATAACAGAATATGATTATTAAAAAAGAGATAGGAATTATCCTATCTCTTTTTTTAATGTTCAGAAAGACCACTCTCGCTGAATTTTTCATTAAATTTATGATAAATTTTGTTTATAGGTTTTTTTAGAGGTAATGCAATTATAAGAGAAATTACTATATAGAATGTTAGAATAGATAAATCTCTATATAATACAGGAGTATAAACCCCACCTACAGACTCTCTTAACATAGAAATTGCATAAGTAAATGGGAGATATGGATTTACCATTTGGAAAAACTCAGGTGTAACCTCTATTGGGAATGTACCACCTGAACCAGCTACTTGGATAACCAAAAGTATAATTCCCATAGCTTTACCCATATTACCGAATACAGAAAGTAAAGAGTATACAATAGCTGTAAACACTATACTTGTAAACACAGAACCTAATACTAGTAGAACTGGATCTACAGGTTTTACACCAAGAACATAAATATCTCCTAAACTTACTATTAGTGCTTGGATTATTGCAATTGCTACAAATGTAAGTCCTCTACCAAAATAAACTTCATAAGATTTATAATCTCCATGGACTTCAGCAGATAAAAGTGAAGATAGCAAAAGCAATCCAACCCATAGTGATAATACTGTATAGAATGGAGTCATAGCTGATCCATAATTTTCTATAGGATATAACTTATTTTCTTTAACCGTAACAGGTTCTTTTAAGAAATTCTTTTTAGATACTATATCATTTTTAAGCAATTTAACTAAATCATTAAGATTTTCTTCGTCATTTATCTTTTTAACTGCATCAGTAAGTTCATTTACCATACTTTCTACTTTAGGTAATTTTTCTTTAGCGTAGTTGATTCCTTCAAGACCTTTATCTGACAACTTAAGTGTAGTATTTAGTATATCTTCAGCCTGAGGAAGTTTATTTTCAGCTTCTTGAAGTGTTTTTATAACATCATCACTAACTGAATATCCCTTTTCAAATATATCATTTATAGGTCCTGAAACTTTACCATCAAAATTATTATATAATGAAGATGTAATTGACTGTATGTCAGAGCCTATCTTTAAGACATTACCTAAAACATCATCTGCAGGTGTTTGTCCACTTTGAATTTGACTCTTTATCGAGCTTAAAGAATTCATACCTTGAGTTAATTTTGAATCTAAATCCTTTAATCTATTTATAGTATCACTTAAAGGATGGTTTTGAGTAAGGTTATTTAATTTAGTTAAAAACTCTAAAACAGAATTATTTATAGTTGCTAAATTATGTAACTTACTTGATAGATTATCTATTAGCATTATAGCATCATCAGAACCATTCTTAATTGCATTGTTAAGTGCATTTGCAGTATCCATAATTGAGTTAGATATATCATTCATTAAACCTATATCATTTTTTATTATAGGAGCAACTTTATTTATACTATCTTGAGAGCTCTTTAAAAACTTTTGAACATCAGCTGACAATCCTTGAGCTTGGTTTATAGTATTTTTTATTAAAGGTAAATCTTTTTGAATATCTTTAACTAAATCAGTAGCTTTAACAACACCATTAGATGCAAGATTTATTGTTTCGTTTAAATCTCCAAATTTACCTTGCACTTCAACTAAAGAATTTTCAACATCGTTTAGTTTTGGAATTTGACCTTCAAGTTCTATTCCTAATTCATTAGATACTTCAAATAAAACTTGACTTACTGTTTCAACTACAGTTTGATTTATTTGTAATTGTATAGTAGATGCTCCTTTATCCGTAATTTTTGGAGCAATAGCATTTATCTTCTCATTTACAGAGTAAATTAATTCACCTTTTTTACATCAGATGATATCAGAGAAGTTAAATCTTTTGAGAAATTTGCAGGTATTTCAATAGATGCATAATATTTACCATCTTTAACACCCTTTAAAGCGTTGTCTTTATTAACAAATTTCCAACCTAAATCAGAGTTATCTCTTAGGTTTTTTACAAGTTCATCACCGATATTTATTTCTTTGTCCCTTACAGTAGTCCCTTTATCGTTGTTTACGATAGCTACAGATATGTTACTAGTACTACCATATGGATCCCAAGATGCCTTTATATTAAACCATGCATATAAAGAAGGTAAAATACAAAGTGCGATTACAACTATAAGCATAGCATAATTTGTAAATATGTCTTTTAAATCTTTTTTAAATATATTAAGGATGTTTCTCAATATAATATTCACCTCCGAAAGTAAGAATTCTAACAAATTTAAATTATAATGTTTTTAGTTCAAATAGTCAATATTAAAATTAAAATATATTAAAAATTATACTTATATAGTAATTATAACCAAAGTAATCAAGTATATGACAAATAAAAAAAATACTTTGCTTATGTCGACATAATATTGATTAAAATTGAAATTAAAAAAGATGGTCTATTTGACCATCTAAGATTTACTATTACTTTAATATTAACTTAGCTAATATCGTTATAATTGGTAAAGCTATTAAAGTTCTTGTCAAAAATATAATAAATAAATCTTTTAAATTTAATGGAATATCTGATTTTAATATAACTGCACCTGTTTCTGTTAAGTATAGAAGTTGCGTTATAGATAGCGCTCCTATTATAAATTTCGTTAATATATCAAAGTGATCACCTGATACCATTATAGAAGGTAAAAACATATCAGCAAATCCAACTAATACAGCTGGTGCAGCTTCTACGGCATTAGGTATTTGAAGTAACTTAAGTAAAAATACTACAGGGAATGATATCCAAGTAAATATAGGTGTAAACTCAGCTACTATAAGCGCAATGGTCCCCCATGCCATTACAAGAGGAAGTAAAGCTAAGTACATATCTACAACAGTTTTAAATCCATTTTTAATGATTAGATTTAAAGACGGTGCATTTTCAGCTCTATTTAAAGCCTTAGATAAAGCAAATGAAAATACATTCTCATTTGCTGGAATAAGGTCCTCTTTTAAATGGTCTACATTGTTATAAGTTTTATCTTTAATATGAGCTAAAGGGTATATACGAGGCATTATAATAGCACATGCTAAAGAAGCAACACAAACACAACCGTAAAAAGGAACAAACAAGCTCATTAATCCTAACTGATCAGCTATAACTGTTGAGAAAGGTAAAGATACTAATGAAAAACAAACAGATATTATACAAGCTTCTTTTGCAGTATAAAACCCTTGTTTATATTGGGTATTTGTTATCATAATACCAAGAGTACCATCACCCAACCAAGACGATATAGCATCTACAGCAGAACGGCCAGGAACTTTAAATATATTATACATAAATTTAGAAATTAAAGTTCCCACAAAATCCATAAGACCAAAGTCTACAACTAAAGGTAATAAAAACCCAGAAACTAAGAAAATTGCTAAAAGGCTAGGCAAAATTCCTAAAATTGTTTGTCCAGTAACTTCAGACTTAACAAATTCAGGTCCAAACCCTAAAACTGTCATAGATACAAATATAGCACCTAATACTCTAAAAGATAACCAAAATAAAGGAACATCTAGTATACTTTTCAGAAAATCATTTTTAATGTTCACAAATTTACTTAATATAGATAAAAGTGCTGAGAAAACAATTACTATAAGTGCTATATAATCTAAATAATTAGAAAATGATATTTTTATTAATTCAGCTAAAAATCCAATTCCTATGTTTATTGAAGAAATTCCTTCAATTTGTACCATACTCCCATATGGAAGAGGTACTACAAATAATATTAATCCTAATAATGATGGGATTAAAAACTTAATAAAACTATTCGATGTAGGTTTGTTATAAAAGCTAATTTTCTTCTCCATAAAATAATATCTCCTTTTGAATTTTATATTAAAACGTTTTTATAAATGCATTTATTTTAAATTAAAAAAGTCCCTTGGCAAAAGCCAAGAGACGAAAATTTCCGCGGTACCACTCTGGTTGATAGAAATAAAAAATCATTCTATCCACTTAATCTCTTAAGGCGAGAAAACCTATAGTCATACTTAGTTTCAAACTATATTCTCAAAAGCTCTCTTCACAATAAACTTCATTACTAGGCTCACACCAACCCTAGTTCGCTGAAAATCCATTTAGAGTTACTCTCTTTTTCACAGAATTTTTTAATATTTATTTTATATTATCGTAATAAAAAAAATGAATATTGTCAATAAAAAAAATGAATTATTTAAAAATTTCCAAAATAGCAATAAAATAATGATAGAATTTTAACAAGAATAGAAGCATAAAATATATTAAAATATTAATAAGAAATAAAATTTAGTTTGGGGGGATGTTCTTGTCTAATAATTATGAAAAAGCAATAGATTTCTTAGAGAATGGGGAATACACAGAGGCTAAAGAATATTTTTTAAAATCATATGAAGAAGGATTTAAAAAGTCTTTGTATTACTTGCGAAAAATTAGAAAAGAAGAGCGAGAATGCGAAAAAGTAGTAAAAAATTTAACATATGATAAAATAAAAAGTAAACTTGGATATGGAGTAGAAATACCAACACATTTTGAAAAGTTAAACACTATAGATGATAAATGCTTTGATACTATAACTATAGAAAAAGATGAGGATTTTGGTTTTTATAATATAAAAACACATGGATTTTTAATAGAAATACCAGATGGTTGTATTGATTTAGTTTCTATTGATTCTGTTATAAAAAATATGTCAAATATAGATGAGATTAGAAATTATAAAAATGGAAAAATAATAGTAAGTAAGTCTATTCAAGGAACTATAAACTACACATTAATTACTTCTGGATATAAGGGTATATATGAATTTAAAATAGATGTGGATGAATTTTTAGTTGATGAATATAGAGGTATTATAGATTATATTTTTGACAGTTTCTATATATCTGAAGATTAAAAGATAACTATAAATTAAAAATGACCTTTTAAAAGGTCATTTTTTTAATTTGTATTTTTATTATTTTCAATTTCTTCAGCTAGATTATTTAAATATTCCCATCTTTCATATTTAAACTCAAGTTCTTTTTCTAATTTTGACTTTTCATAAAGCATTTCTTGTAACTTAGTAAAATCAGTTGAATATTTATCTAAATTATCATCAATAGATTGAATTTTATTTTCAAGAGAAGATATATCATCATCTATATTATCAAATTCTCTTTGTTCATTAAATGTGAATTTTTAATTTTATTATTTTTAGGTTTTTCTTTTTTACTTCGTTTTAGGTTTTTCTTCAACAATTTCAATTTCGTCAGGTTGACTTTCTTTAAATATCAGATAGTCACTATAGTTACCAGTAAAAATATCTATTGCACCATTTCCGCTATATGCAAATATTTTATTACATATTCTATCTAGGAAATATCTATCATGAGAAACACATATGACTACGCCTGGAAACTCATCTAAATAATCTTCAAGTCTATTTAAAGTTTCTATGTCTAAGTCGTTTGTAGGCTCATCTAAAAGAAGTACATTAGGTGCAGACATTAAGGTTCTTAAAAGGTGAAGTCTACGTCTTTCTCCACCTGAAAGTTTTTTGATAAGTGTATATTGCATAGTTCCGTCAAATAAAAATCTTTCACATAGTTGAGATGCAGTTATCTTTTGACCATCAGAAGTTTCTATGTAATCACTGACTTCTTTAACATAGTCTATAGCACGCATTTCTAAATTCATATGAGCATCATCTTGAGAGAAACATCCGATTTTTACTGTTTCACCAATTTCTATATGACCAGAGTCTGGATTTAACTTACCATTTAATATGTTTATTAAAGTTGATTTACCTATACCGTTTTTACCTATTATTCCAATTCTATCAGTTCTAGCAATTGCATACTCTAAATTGGTGATTAATTTTCTTTCTCCAAATGATTTAGATATATTATGAATTTCTATAATTTTTTTACCAAGTCTACTTGATGCAGTAGTTATTTCAAGATTTTCATTTTTTGATAAAACTTCAGTATTAACAAGGTCATCAAATCGTTGGAGTCTAGCTTTTTGTTTAGTTGTACGAGCACGAGCACCTCGTCTAACCCAAGCAAGTTCAGTTCTTATTAAGCTTTGTCTTTTTTGTTCCATACTAGATTCTAGAGCTAATCTTTCTATTTTTTTCTCAAGAAATGCAGAATAATTTCCATCATAACTAAAAAGTCTACCCTTATCAAGTTCAACTATTCTATTTGTGACTCTATCTAAAAAATACCTATCATGAGTTATCATAAGTAATGATAAGTTTTTGTTATTTAAATATTCTTCTAGCCAATCTATAGTATCATTATCTAAATGGTTTGTAGGCTCGTCTAAAATTAATAGCTCACAAGGTGTTATAAGTGCTGACGCAAGTGATATTCTTTTTCTTTGACCTCCAGATAATTCAGCAATTTTTTGATTAAAATTACTAATACCAAGCTTTGTTAAAACTGATTTTGCTTCGCTCTCAAGGTCCCAAAGATTAAGAGCATCGATTTTTTCTTGTAATTTTATTAAATCATTATTTAAATCCTCATTAAAGCTCTCATTTAAGTTGTCTAATATACTTTGATAATCTCGAAGTAGTTTCATTTCATTAGATGTTCCCTTAAAAACTTGCTCAAGAACGGTAGCATTTTCATCATAATATGGATTTTGAGGAAGGTATTCTATCCTAACTTTATTAGGTTTAGTTAAAGTACCACTATCAGGTTCTTCTGCACCTGATATTATTTTAAGTAAAGTAGATTTACCAGTACCATTGACACCTATAAGGCCTATTTTTTCTCCATCATTTATTCCTAATGATATATTGTTAACTAGTACTTTTTCAGAGTAACTCTTTGTTATATTTTCTAATGTAATTAAGTTCATTTTATCACCCTTATAGTTATTTTAATTACTAAACTATTATAACAGTTTTTGTATTATATAGGAATTTAAAAATATAATAACAGTATGTGTACATACTATAAAATAAAATGAAATAAAAAATTTAATATAAATATATTTTTATAATATAATTGCTTATAAGTAAACATAATATTAAAATAGATATAGAACTTATTATATACATAATTGAAAAGTGGTGATGTAGATGAAAAAAATTAAGTTTATATACAATCCAAACTCTGGTGATAAAAAAATAGTGTACAAGTTAGACAATATAATATCTAAATTTCAGGATAATGGATATACAGTTGTGCCATATAGAGTATCTAAAAATAATACTATGGAAAGAGGATTAGAAGATATTAATGATAATTATGAGTATATTTTAGTTGCTGGAGGCGATGGAAGTATAGACAGACTTGTAAACTTCATGAAAAAATAATATAGATTTGCCAATTGCAATACTTCCTACAGGAACTGCGAATGATTTTGCAAATGTACTTAAGATACCATTAGACATAAATTTAGCAATAGATAAGATAATTAATTCAAAACCTACAAATATAGATCTAGGAATTATTAATGAAGATTACTTTGTAAATATTGCAAGTTCAGGTATGTTTACAGATGTTTCACAAAGAGTAGATGAAAATTTAAAAAATTCTATAGGTAGAGTATCATATATAATAAAAGGTATAGAAGATGCACTTCGTCTAAGAAAGTTTAGTGTACATGTTAAGTCAAAAGAGTTAGAATACGAAGGTGACATGTACTTGATTTTAATTTTAAACGGAAGGACTGCAGGAAATATAAACTTAGCACATTATGCTATGTTAGATGATGGATATTTAGATGTAATAATTTTTAAGGCAATGCCAATACCTAAGACTATACCACTTCTTTTAGATATTATAAAAGGAGCACCTATAGATAAATATAATGAAATTATATATTTTAAAACAGATGATTTGTATATAGATTGCAAAGAAAATATAGTTACAGATATAGATGGAGAAAGAGGTCCAGATTTTCCACTTCATATAAAATGTGATAAGGAAGGTATTAAGATATTAGGAATTGAATAAGTTAAATTGTAAAAATCCACATTGATATAAATGTGGATTTTAGTTTATACTTGTATATATCAAATGAAAAAGGAGTATAAAATGGAAAAATTATATTACACAGATCAGTATATAAAAGAATTTACAGCAGAAATTATTGATATAAAAGAAAAAGATTCTAATTTTCATATTCAATTAGATAAAACTGCATTTTTCCCTGGAGGAGGAGGTCAGTTTTGTGATACTGGAAAAATTGATAATCACAAAGTAATAGATGTATATGAAGAGGATGGATTGGTATTTCATGTAACAAAAACCAAGCCTATAAAAGTACATAAGGTAAAATGCAGTATAGATTGGGAAAAAAGAGAAGATGGTATGAATCAACATTTTGGGCAGCATGTTCTATCTGGATGTTTTTTCAAGTTATTTAATGCAAATACAGTAGGTTTTCATTTAGGACAAGATTTTAGCACTGTAGATATACAAGGTTTTTTAACTGAAGAACAAATTAGAGAGGCTGAAAACTTTGCAAATGAAATTATAAATAGAGATATATGTGCAGAATTTTTAACTCCAGATAAAAAAGAATTAAAGAAAATGGGATTAAGAAGAGATTTGCCTAAAACTAATGAACAAATAAGAGTTGTAAAAATAGGGGACTTAGATATAAATGCATGTTGTGGTGTACATCCAAGATCAACATTATCTCTTAGAATGATAAAAATAAAAAGATTTGAAAAATGTAGAAATGCTACTAGAATAGAGTATTTAGCAGGTAAAAGAGCCATTGAGTATAGTATGGATAGGGATAATTGCTTAAGTGATATATGTAGATATTTAAAGTGTGGAGATAAAGATGCTATTAATGGAATTAAGAACTTACATAAAAATTTAGAAGATACATTACAATACAATAAAAAGATAGAAAGTGAAATAGCAAGATATCAAGTTAAAGAAATGATAGATTTAGGCGAAAAAATAGGAGATATATCTTTAATTAAAAAACATACGAAAACGAAAATATAAAATATGTATCAAAAATTGTTTCAAAATTAGTTGAAAATGAAAAGACAATAGCTTTAATGGCAGTTAAAAATGAAGATAAAGTTAATTTTATATTTTCTACATCAAAAGGAATAGATAAGCTTAATATGAATGAGTTATTAAAAGATTCTATAAAGTTAGTAGATGGTAAGGGTGGCGGAAGTAAAGTTTTAGCCCAAGGTGCAGGAAAAAATAATGGAAATATAGACTCAATGTTTGATTATGTATCTATGAAAATATCAAATTTATTAAAATAACAGAGTAGGATTTCCTACTCTGTTATTATATTTCTCAGTTTTTCTATATCAAGCAATTTTACATAATCATTAGTATAGTCAATTAGATTATCATTTTCATATTTATGAACTCTCTAGACAAGGAAGGTCTAGGAACACCTAAAGTTTCTGCTAATTTAGTTTTAGTTTTAGGCATTTTTATAAAATTGGTATTTTGTAAGTTATATTCATCTAATAAGAAACTTACAATTTTTTGTCTGATGCTTACAAAAGAAATAGTTTTAACTGTTTTATTAAGTTCTACAATTTTATTTGTAATGTCATTTAAAAATGATATTAATATGTTTTTGTGGTTAGAACAAAAGTCTATAAAGTCATATTTATCAATAAACATTACTTCAGTTTTTGAATTAGATACAACTGTAGCTGGATATATATTTATATCTGAAAAAGTTATGACCTCACCAAATAAATTTCCTTTTGAAAAGATGACATTAAAATAATTTTATCACCAGGTAAAAATCTTTTAATATCAACGCCGCCGTCTAAAATCAAACCTATAGAATTACAAGAATGACCTTCAAGGGCTATTATATCTTCTTTATTATAATTTTTTATTGTATATTTAGAATCTTTAAACAAATCGAGTATTTCTTTTTTAGTTAAATTTTTAAACATGATTCCACCTTATAAAATAGAGTATTGTTAGCCTAATTTAGTTGAATTTAAATTATTTTAAATAGGCTTTAATAAATTATAACATAGAGTAGTATTCAACTGCAAAATCTCGGAATTCTTTTGCATATTTACTAATATAATTATCAGGATGCCAAGAAATATTTATGTATCTTTTACAAATTGGGTCTATAACTCTAAGTAGTTTTAAGGAATCATCTTCATGAATATCCCATGATATTTCAGGTATAAAACTTATACCAAGACCAGCGCTAATTAATTGTTTAACTATTGAAGGTACATCACTTTCAAATACTATAGTAGGATTAAAACCTGCATACTTACAAAGAGAATAAGATATAGTTCTAAAAGGTTTATTGGACTGAAAGCTTATAAAATTTTCATCTGAAATTTCTTCTAAAAATATAGCGTTTTTAGTAGCAAGAGGATGGTTGCTAGGCATACCTATAAATAATTCTTCTTCTAATAAGGTTATAGAAAATGGATCATGAACCTCATCTAATGTAGATGATATACAAAAATCAAAGTTTTTATAATCAATTTCACCATCAGCATGCTGAAGTAGTTTAAACGTAGTGTCTGGATGGATTTTTTTGAAGTTTAAAATTAAATTAGGTAAGGTATTAGAACCAGCTAGAACTAAAAGTTTTATCTCAGGCTTCGATTGGTTATTAGTATCTAGAAGTTCCTTAACTCCATTTTCTAAAACTGAAAGTGATTCATTAACAGTTTTTAAAAACATTTCTCCGTTTGAATTTAAACTTATATTTTTACCATTCCTATCAAATAAATCAACTCCAATTTCCTTTTCTAATGAATTAATAATTCTACTTAAAGCAGGTTGGACAATGTGTAGCTTTTTAGCTGCATTAGTCATATGTTGAGTTTTTGCAACTGTTTGAAAATATTTAAGATGAAGGAGTTCCATTTAATAAAATCACCATCCTAGATTATATAATAAATTTGTTATTAATATATAACAAACTATGTATTATACATTTATTAAATAGTTATATAAAATATTCTTAAAGACAATACATTTTCTATTTGATAAGAAATTTTTAATTAAATCAAATCAGATTATATTACATCATATCATATCTACTTAACTTTCAGGGGTTTTAAAAAAATTAATAGGGGGAATGCACATGAGTTTTAGTTTTGCAGATGTATTTTTAAGCCAATTTATGCTGATGTTTTTAGTTATTGTAACAGGCCTTATATTTGGAAAACTTAAATTTGGAAAATTTAGGTTTGGTATATCAGGAGCATTATTTACAGGACTTATAATCGGATGGGGGGCTTTTAAATACGCAGCAAATGTACCTGAAGGTTCTCAAGCATTTAAGTCTGCACAAGAATTATTATCAGTAGGGGTAGTATCTAGTGATTTTTTTGATATATTCTTAATTTTATTTGTTTGTGCAGTAGGATTATTAGCAGCAAAAGATATGGGGATAGTATTAAAAAAATATGGACTGAAGTTTGTGATACTTGGCATGATAGTAACATTTACGAGTGCTGCAGCAACATATGGAGCAACATTATTCAGCGATGATTCTAATCCATATGAAATATCAGGTGTATATACTGGAGCACTTACAAGTTCACCAGGACTTGCAGCGGCAATAGAAACAGCTAGAGGTCATGCAACTCAAAGAGTAGAAGAATTTAATAGTATGAACCTAGTAGAAAAAGAAAAATTCCTGAAAATGGCAGGAGTAAAAGACATACCAAAAGACTTAGCTACTTTTCATTTAACTGATAATATAAAACAACAGTATATAGTAAATGCAGAAGCTAGTATTGGAGCAGGTCATGCAATAGGGTATCCTTTTGGAGTTCTAATAGTTATATTGGCTGTAAATTTCTTCCCAACAATATTTAAAATAGACGTAGAAAAAGAAAAATTACAATATAAAAAAGAATTAGAAGATGCAAAAAAATCAAGTAACTCAGCAAAAGAAATAAAAGAAAGTAAATTTGATATTTTAGGATTTGTAATGGCGTGTACATTCGGATATATAATTGGAAATATAAATATATACTTACCATTATAGGTTATTTTAGTTTAGGGTCAACAGGCGGAGTTTTAATAGGAGCATTAGTTTTAGGATATATAGGTAAGATTGGAAATATAAGTTTTAGAATGGATTCAAAGGTATTAGGTGTGATAAGAGATGTTGCGTTAGTGTTCTTCTTAGCTATAGTAGGCCTAAGATATGGATATAAAGCTGTAGATGCATTAGTAGGAGCTGGAGCATACTTAGGAGTTATATCAGTGATAGTAGGAACTGTAGGGATGTTAGTTGGATTCTTCTTAGGTAAATATATACTAAAAATCAACTGGCCAATGTTATCTGGAGCTATATGTGGAGGTATGACATCAACACCTGGACTAGGAGCTGCTGTAGAGGCTTTAGGTAGCGATGAACCGGCTGCAGGCTATGGAGCAACATATCCATTTGCACTTTTAGGAATGGTTATTTTCACTATAATACTTCATAAATTACCGATGTAGTTATTTAGATTAAAAATAAATATGCTAGGAGGGAAACTTATGGATAAAAGATTAAGATGTGATGAATTAAAAAATAGAGTAATGAGTGCGCAAGAAGCTGCTAAGTTATTCGAAGATGATATGGTTGTAGGAACTAGCGGATTTACGCCTGCAGGATATCCCAAAGCAGTACCGCTAGCTTTAGCTGATAGGGTGAAAAATGGAGAAGATATAGGTATCACACTTATAACGGGAGCATCTGTAGGCCCTGAACTAGATGGAGCTTTAAGTGAATCTGGAGTTATAAAAAGAAGATATCCTTATCAGACAAATTCAAGTTGTAGAAACTCTATAAACAATTCAGAAATAAATTATTCAGATATGCATTTAAGTCACACTCCACAATGGGTAAAATATGGATTCTTTGGGAAAATTGATATAGCTTTAGTAGAAGCAGTTGCCATAACAGAAGAAGGATATATAATTCCTTCGACATCAATAGGAAATTCAAATGTATTTATAGAGTGTGCAGACAAGGTAATAATAGAAATAAACACATCTCAGCCAATAGAGTTAGAGGGAATACATGATGTGTATAATGTAGAAGTTCCTCCAAATAGGAAACCAATTCCATTAGTAAAAGCTAATGATAAAATAGGAACTCCATATATTATGTGTAATAAAGATAAAATAGCAGCAATAGTATATACAGATATAAAAGATAAAACAAGACCTGTTGCACCTATTGATTCAGTATCAGAAAAAATGGCTAAAAACCTTATAGGTTTTCTAGAAAAAGAAGTAGAAGCTAATAGACTTCCTAAAAATTTACTACCTCTTCAGTCTGGAGTTGGAAGTGTAGCAAATGCAATTCTTGGAGGATTAGTAGAATCTGAATTTGAGGACCTAGTAGTATATTCAGAAGTAATACAAGATAGTGTAATAGATTTAATTGAACGTGGAAAAGTAAAATTTGCATCAGGAACATCATTAACTATATCTCCAGAAAGGTTAGATAATTTTTATATGAATTTTAGTAAATATAAAGATAAGTTGATTCTTAGACCTCAAGAGATAAGCAATAGCCCTGAAGTTGCGAGAAGATTAGGGGTAATAGCCATAAATACTGCAATAGAAGTAGATATATATGGAAATGTTAATTCAACTAATATAATGGGTAGTAGAATGATGAATGGAATTGGTGGATCAGGAGATTTTGCTAGAAATGGATACTTAACTATTTTTACAACAGAGTCAATAGCAAAAAATGGTAATATATCGAGTATAGTTCCTATGGTATCACACCATGATCATACAGAACATGATGTAATGGTAATTGTAACGGAACAAGGAGTAGCAGACTTAAGAGGTTTATCTCCAAAAGAAAGAGCAGAAGAAATAATAAAAAACTGTGCACATCCTAACTATAAAGATGCTTTATATGATTATTTTAATAGAGCTTGCGATGGTAAATATAAACATACACCACATATTTTAGAAGAATCTTTATCTTGGCATGAAAAATTTCTAAATGATGGAAGTATGATTAAATAAATATTAAAAATTTTTTCTTATAATAATGAAGAAAAATAAGTAACAGTTGCATTGCAAATAGATAAATTCAATTAAAATATATATAAATTGATTGAATTTATCTATATTTTAATAACTAAAATTTAACAGTATGAAAGATTGAATTTTGAAAATTTCAAATTTTAAAGCTCCATTCAATAATGAAATAAAACCTGCATAAAAACGATTGCAATCTTAGGTGAAGGTATGTAATAATTTTAGTGAAGGGGTATTTATTAAAAATTTATATTAAAATTTAATGTATATAATCTCTAAAAAATCATAAGTGATTAGAGATAAAGAATAGGGGGAGTTCATATGACGAAAAACAAGGAACAAATTCAAGAGAGCTTTAATAAATGGGAAGAAGACAAAGTTAATAAGTCTATAGCTAGATTCCCAGAAAGAAAAGAAAAATTTGAGTTTGACACAGGGCAAGAGATGAAAAGACTATATACACCATTGGATGCAGAAGTTGATTATGAAAATGATCTAGGATATCCAGGACAGTATCCATATACAAGGGGAGTTCAACCTACAATGTATAGAGGAAAATTCTGGACTATGAGAATGTATGCTGGATTTGCAACAGCAGAAGAATCAAATCAAAGATATAAATATCTAATAGATCAAGGATCTATGGGGCTTTCAGTGGCATTTGACCTTCCGACTCAAATGGGATATGACTCAGATGATGCAATATCAGAGGGAGAAGTTGGAAAGGTTGGAGTTTGTATAGATTCATTAGCGGATATGGAAATATTATTTGATGGAATACCTTTAGATAAGGTATCAACATCAATGACTATAAATGCACCAGCATCAGTGCTTTTAGCAATGTACATAGCAGTTGCTGAAAAGCAAGGAGTTTCAGCTGACAAATTAAGAGGTACGATACAAAATGATATATTAAAAGAATATGTAGCAAGAGGAACATATATATTCCCGGTAAAACCATCCATGAGATTAATCACTGATATATTTGAATATTGTTCAAAAGAAGTGCCTAAATGGAACACAATAAGTATATCAGGTTATCATATAAGAGAAGCAGGATCAAATGCGGTTCAAGAAGTAGCCTTTACATTAGCTGATGGTATAGCATATGTAAATTCGGCAATACAAGCAGGGTTAAATGTAGACGACTTTGCCCCTAGACTATCATTCTTCTTTAATGCACACAACAACTTATTAGAAGAGGTTGCAAAATTTAGAGCAGCAAGAAGAATATGGGCAAAAGTTATGAAAGAAAGATTCAAAGCGACTAATCCAAAATCATGGGCACTTAAGTTCCATACTCAAACAGCAGGTTGTACACTTACAGCACAACAACCTGAAAACAACATAGTCAGAGTGGCAATTCAAACATTAGCAGCAGTACTTGGAGGTACTCAATCATTACACACAAATTCAAAAGACGAAGCACTAGCACTTCCAACAGAAGATTCAGTAAGAGTAGCACTTAGAACACAACAAATCGTAGCACACGAAAGTGGAGTAGCAGATAGTATAGATCCACTAGCAGGTTCTTATTATATAGAAAGTTTAACTAATCAAATAGAAGAAGAAGCATTAAGATTAATAGAAAAAATAGATGAATTAGGTGGAGCACCACAAGCTATAGAAAAAGGATTCATACAACAAGAAATAATGGATAGTGCATATAGATATCAAAAAGAGATCGAAAATAACGATAGAATTATAGTTGGAGTTAACAAATTCCAAATAGAAGAACAAGCTCCAAAAGGTCTATTAAAAGTTGACCCAATGGTTGGAGAAAGACAAAAAGAAAAGATAAAAGAACTTAAAGAAAGAAGAGATAGTGAAAAAGTTAAACAAGCTTTAGAAGCACTTAGAAAAGCTTGTAACTCTGATGAAAATGTAATGCCATATATACTAGAAGCAGTTAGAGAGTATGCTACATTAGGAGAAGTTTGTGGCGTTATGAGAGAAGAGTTTGGCGAATATAAACAAACGGTTATGATATAGGGGGGTATATTGATATGAGACCAATAAGAGTATTAGTTGCAAAGCCAGGATTAGATGGACATGATAGAGGGGCTAAAGTAATAGCAAGAGCATTAAGAGATGCTGGTATGGAGGTTATATATACAGGGCTTAGACAAACTCCAGAACAAATTGTAGCAGCAGCTATACAAGAAGACGTTGATGTTGTTGCAATGAGTATATTATCAGGAGCTCATAACCACTTACTACCAAAGGTTGTAGAATTATTACATGAAGAAGAAGCTGAAGATATATTAGTAATAGGCGGAGGCGTAATTCCTGAAGATGATATTCCGTATTTAAAAGAAAAAGGAATTGCAGAGATATTTACTCCAGGAACGCCAACTTCAATGACTATAGATTTTATTAGAGAAAATCTTAAAAGAGCATTAGCTTAAAAAAGGAGATAAATATGAAAGATATAGTGAATAGGGTGCTAGAAGGTAAAAAAAGGGATTGTGCTAGACTTATCACTATTGTAGAAAATGAGCAGCCTGGATATGAAGATGCTTTAAAAGACATATATAAATACACTGGAAGGGCCTATGTTATAGGAATAACAGGTCCTCCTGGTGCTGGGAAATCTACTTTAACTGATAAGTTAGTTAAACTTATAAGAAAAGAGGGTAAAAAAGTAGGAATTATAGCAATAGACCCAACAAGTCCTTTTACAAAAGGAGCTATACTTGGGGATAGAATCAGAATGAATGACTTAAATACAGATAAAGATGTATTTATAAGATCCATGGGAACTAGAGGGAGTCTAGGTGGATTGTCGAATGCAACTCAAGCAGCTATAAAAGTTTTAGATGCTTATGGCTGCGATTATATATTTATAGAAACTGTAGGGGTTGGGCAATCAGAAATAGATATAGTTAAAACTGCAGATACAACTCTTATTGTCATGGTACCGGGGTTAGGAGACGATATACAGGCAATAAAGGCTGGAGTTATGGAAATTGCAGATGTATTTGCAATAAATAAGGCAGATAAAGATGGAGCAAAGAAAACATCTTTAGAGATAGAAATGATGCTAGACTTTAAAAAAGATTGGGAATTTAGACCACCTGTAAGTTTGGCTATTGCTGAAACTGGTGATGGTGTAGATAAAGTTTATGAAAATATATTGAAACATAGAAAGTTTTTAGAAGAAAGCAATAAATTAAACGAAAAAAGACTAGAAAGAAATAGAATTGAAGTTAAGGAATTAGTTCAGAAAAAAGTATCTAGTTTAGTTAAAGATTTAGAGTATACAAAAGAGGTCGATGAATTGTTATTAAAAACTATAAGCAAAGAAATTGACCCATACTCTATAAGCAATATGTTATTTGAAAAAGTTACTAAATAGCAAGGGGGAGTAGTTATGGATATATTAAGAGTTGATCATGTTGGAATAGCAGTTAATAATTTGGAGGAAACTTTGAAGTTTTATGAAGATGTATTGGGATTAAAATGTGAAGGAACAGAAATTGTTGAAGATCAAAAGGTTAAAGTAGCTTTTTTACCAGTTGGAGATACAGAACTTGAACTATTAGAATCTACAACAGAAGATGGACCAATAGCTAAATTTATAGCAAAAAATGGAGGACGTGGAGGAATACAACACGTTGCAGTTAGAGTTGATAATATAGAAAAAGCCATAGAAGAAGTTAAGGCTAAGGGATATAAAATGATAGATGAAAAACCAAGATATGGAGCTGGAAATGCTAAAATAGCATTTTGCCACCCAAAAGGCACAGATGGGGTTTTATTAGAACTAAGTGAAAGAATATAAATATAACAAAAATTTGGGGGTGATTTTGTGTCACAAGAAAAGTTAAATTTACTTTATGAAAAAGACATAAAATAGAACAAGGCGGGGGACAAAAAAGAATAGATAAACAACATTCATCAGGCAAATTAACTGCAAGAGAAAGATTAAATCAATTATTCGATGAAAATACATTTGTTGAATTAGATGCATTTGTAAAGCATAGATGTACAAACTTTGGAATGGAAAATAAAGAGATACCAGGAGAAGGTGTAGTTACTGGATATGGTAAAGTTGAAGGAAGATTAGTTTGTGCATTCGCACAAGACTTTACTGTGCTTGGCGGGTCATTAGGAGAAATGCATGCAAAAAAAATTGGAAAAGTTATGGATACTGCTTTAAAGTTAGGGGCACCAGTTGTTGGACTTAATGATTCAGGAGGAGCTAGAATTCAGGAAGCTGTTGATGCACTTGCAGGCTATGGAGAAATATTTTATAAAAACACAATTGCATCAGGTGTAGTTCCACAAATTTCTGCAATAATGGGGCCTTGTGCAGGAGGAGCTGTTTATTCTCCAGCATTAACAGACTTTGTATATATGGTAGATAGAACTAGTCAAATGTTTATAACGGGACCTCAAGTTATCAAAACTGTTACAGGAGAAGAAGTAACAGCTGAAGAATTAGGAGGAGCATCAACTCATAACACAACTTCTGGAGTTGCTCACTTTATAGCTTCAAATGATGAAGATTGTATAGTTCAAATAAGAAAATTATTATCATTTTTACCTTCTAATAACTCTGAAAAAGCACCTATATTAGAATGCCAAGACGATCCGAATAGAAAAAATGATGTTTTAAATAGTATAATACCAGATGGTTCAAACAAACCATATGATATGAAAGAAATTATATATGAAATAATAGACGATGGTGATTTTTATGAAGTTCAACCATTCTTTGCTCAAAATATAATAACAGGTTTTGCAAGAATAAATGGTGAAAGTATAGGAATAATTGCAAATCAACCAAAAATTATGGCTGGATCACTTGATATAAATGCATCTGATAAATCATCAAGATTTATAAGAACTTGTGATGCATTTAATATACCTATACTTAGTTTAGTTGACGTACCAGGCTTTTTACCAGGAACATCTCAAGAATATGGAGGGATAATACGACATGGGGCTAAAATGCTTTACGCATATAGTGAAGCTACAGTTCCTAAAATTACATTAATAACTAGAAAAGCTTATGGTGGATCATATCTTGCAATGTGTTCTAAAGATTTAGGAGCTGATATGGTATTTGCTTGGCCAACAGCAGAAGTTGCAGTAATGGGACCTAGTGGAGCTGCCAATATAATATTTAAAAATGATATTAAAAATGCTAAAGATCCAAAAGAAATGAGAGACATAAAAATAAAAGAATATACAGATGAATTTGCAACTCCATATAAGGCGGCTGAAAGAGGATATATAGATGATGTGATAGAGCCTTCACTTTCTAGAATAAGAATCGCAGATGCTATTGATACATTAGCATCTAAGCGAGAAGAGAGACCTCCTAAAAAACATGGAAATATACCTTTATAGGAAGGTGGTAAATTATGAATATTAGCCAATTATTAGAAGCTTTGAAGGACCCTTCAGCTTCAATTTCAATAGGAGAAAAACTTTTAGCAGGTGTTTGTGTAGCTATTCTTTCAATGGCAGTAGTTTTTATAGTTTTAGTTATAATATCTATTATAATAAAAATATTGCAAGTAGATAGAACTGAAAAACAAAAAACCGTAGCTAACGTAGAATCAATTCAAGAAGCTTCAATTGAAAATAAAAGTAGTAATGAAAATATAGAAGAGTTAGTTTCAGTTATAACTGCATCAATTGCAGCAGCTACAGGAAATAGTACAAATAATATAATAGTTAGAAAAATACAAAGAACTAATAATAATAAATCAAGTTGGGAAAGAATGCCTAAAAATATTACAAAGTAAAACAGGGGGAGTTTACGATGATAAAAAATATAATATAACTGTAAATGGAAATACATACGAAGTAGAGGTTGAAGAGCTAGGCAGTCAGGCATCTGTGCAAAGACCACAAGTAGCAACTCAACAAGTGCAGCCACAAGCAGCACCAAAAGCGCAACCTAAGCAAACTCAAAATGCGCCATCTGCTGGAGGAGGAACTATATCAGCACCTATGCCAGGAACAATAAATGATGTACGTGTAAAAGTTGGAGATAGTGTTAAAAAAGGGCAAGTATTATTAATACTTGAAGCTATGAAAATGGAAAATGAAATAATGGCAAGTTCTGATGGTACAGTTAAGTCAGTTGATGTATCAAAAGGAGCATCTGTAAGCGCAGGGGATGCTTTAATAACTATAGGTTAAATAATTACAAATTTTTAAAAGGGGGACTTACCCGTGGGAGAAGTTATTAATAATTTTATTCAATCAATGGGTATTGTTAATATGGATTGGCGACAAATTGTAATGATATTAATCGCCTGTGTATTATTATATTTAGCAATAGCAAAAGGATTTGAACCGTTATTATTAGTGCCTATAGCTTTTGGTATGTTACTTACAAATCTTCCATTAGCAGGTGCTATGAATACACCAATTTCATCTATAAATGATGTTTCACTTACACAAGAATCAATAAATGGATCAATTGCAACTAAGACTCCGGGAGGGTTGCTTTACTACCTATACCAAGGATGTAAACTGGGTATATTCCCACCTTTAATATTCTTAGGAGTTGGAGCAATGACGGACTTTGGACCAATGATATCTAATCCAAAGAGTATACTATTAGGTGCTGCAGCACAGTTTGGAATATTTTTTACATTTATAGGTGCACTAGCTTTAGGTTTCACAGGACCAGAAGCAGCTTCTACAGGAATTATAGGTGGAGCAGATGGTCCAACTGCAATTTATTTAACAACAAAATTAGCACCTCATCTATTAGCTCCTATAGCTGTTGCAGCTTATTCGTATATGGCTTTAGTTCCAATAATACAGCCACCTATAATGAGAGCTTTAACAACTAAGGAAGAAAGAAATATAATAATGAAACAATCAAAGCCAGTATCTAAAAAAGTTAAAATTATATTTCCTATAGTAGTTACTATAGTAGTATCATTATTATTACCATCAGCAGCTACATTAATAGGACTACTAATGTTTGGTAATTTACTTAAAGAGTGTACAGTTACTGATAGACTTTCAGATACGGCAACTAATGCTTTAATGAATATAGTTACAATATTTTTAGGATTATCGGTTGGAGCATCAGCGGAAGCACAAGTTTTCTTAAGCGCACAAACTATAAAGATATTTGCACTTGGAATAATTGCATTTAGTATAGGTACAGGATCGGGATTACTTTGCGCTAAGCTTATGAATAAATTTACAAAAGATAAAGTTAACCCTCTTATAGGAGCAGCTGGAGTATCTGCAGTACCTATGGCAGCAAGGGTTGCTCATAAGGTAGGTCAAGAAGAAAATCCAAGTAATTTCTTACTTATGTATGCTATGGGTCCTAATGTTGCAGGTGTAATAGGTTCTGCTGTAGCGGCAGGAATATTACTAAGCTTATTTGGATAAAGCAAAAAGGATGTCTTAATTATTTTAAGACATCCTTTTTGCGCTTAATTAAATTACATTTACTAAAAAATGTGGGTAAACTATGAAACTTAGTTATATCAAGTTAAAAAATAGTATGAAAATATATTAATTACTATACAAATAGGAACTCCTATAGTGAATTTAGTATGCTTTGTTTTATGTCTAAATGTATACATTCCTAGATATGTACCTACTGCTCCTCCAATTAAAGATAGAGTCATAAGAGTAGATTCAGGAATTCTCCATTCACGCTTAATTGCTTTTTGTTTGTCTATGTACATAAGTAAAAATGATATGCATGATATGATTAGAAAATATATGCTAAAAATTTTCATTGTACCCTCCTCGTAAATTTATTTAAACATTTAAATCATATCATAAAAATAAAAAAATCAAAATAAAAACTAGATTATAAAATATAATCTAGTTTTTATTTTGTGAATTAAACAATAGGTTCTTTAACTTTGTTATTATAAATTTCACTTTCTATATCTGAATCTAAAAAAATTGAATTTAAAATTTCTGGGTTTTGACAATCTAAAATTAAATCAACTTTTTTATCAATTCACATCCAACTGTATAAATATCATTGTTTCTTTCCACTTTGTTTGAAGTTAATAAATAAAACATAATTATCCTCCTAATAACTTGTACTAGGATGATTGACAATTGAATTAATAATTATTCAATAAATATAGAAATTGATAAAAACGTATAAAAGTACAAAACGTAAGTACGAAATTGCAAATACTTATTAAACTTAAATCAATACAATATTAATATAAAGAATAATAAGGAGGGGTACAATTGGAAGCTGTATCTAAAAAAATATTGGGGATAGACATAGAAACACTAGAATCTTGTAAGGGATTAAACACTGCAAAAGAAATATCACAGCAATCTAGAGTATGGATAGAGGCTGCAAGTAATTTATATGACAATAGAGATGATATAAAAAAATTTATTGAAAATATTACGAGTAAAAAAAATTGCAGAATTATATTAACAGGTGCTGGAACATCTGCATTCGCAGGAGAAACTTGCGAACCTTACTTAACAAAATTATTAAACAAAAAAGTTGAAGCAATAGCTACAACAGACTTAGTTGCAAGTCCTAGTAATTACTTTATAAAAGAGATACCAACTATTTTAGTTTCATTTGCAAGATCAGGTAATTCACCAGAGAGTGTACACGCAGTAAAATTAGCAAATGAAATTATAGATAATTTATATCAAATCATAATAACTTGTAATGAAAATGGTAAATTGGCATTAAATACGAAAGGTGATGAAAAAAGTTTATTACTTCTTATGCCACCAGAGACAAATGATTTAGGATTTGCAATGACAAGTAGTTTTACAACTATGGTTTTAAGTTGTTTAGGAGTATTTAATATTGAAGAAATTGAAATGTTTATAGAAGATACAAAAAATCTTTCAAAATCTGTAGAAAAATTTATAGAAACAAATTTAGAATCAATAGATAAACTAGCAAAAGAAAAATTTGAAAGAATAATATATTTAGGTTCTGGAACAAGTAAAGGCATAGCTAGGGAGAGTGCACTGAAAGTTTTAGAGCTAACAGCTGGTAAAGTAAATGCAACTTATGATACGCCTTTAGGTTTTAGACATGGGCCTAAATCGGTTATAAACGATGAAAGTATAACTGTAATTTATATATCAAATGAAAATTACACTAGACTTTATGATTTAGATTTGGCTAAAGAAATGTTAGCGCATAGAAAAAAAGATAAAGTTGCATTAATCGGTTCAAACATAAATCAAAATTTAAAAGATAAAGCTGATTATGTATTTAATATAGAAAATATTGATTACAACATAGAAAATGAAGCACTACTTCCATTACAACAAATAATATTTGGGCAAATATTATCATTTTTAAAATCTAAAGAGTTAGGAATTACACCAGATAATCCATGTCCAACAGGAGAGGTAAACAGAGTAGTACAAGGGGTTATACTACATGATTTAAATAAATAAAAATAGGGGGAAAGGAATATGAGTTTGTTATCGACTAAAGAAATTTTGATTAAAGCTCAAAAAGAGGGATACGCAGTTCCGGCTTTTAATATACACAATTTAGAGACAATACAAGTTGTTTTAGATGCAGCTAGAAACTTAAAATCACCAGTTATTTTAGCTGCGACTCCATCAACTGTAAAGTATGCAGATGAGAACTATCTTTTAGCTATAATTGAAAAAGCAAGTGAGTTAAATAATATACCATTAACATTTCATCTAGATCATCATGAAAATGTAGAAGACATAAAAAGAATAATAAAGCTTGGTTGCAAATCAGTTATGATAGATGCATCGAAGCACGAGTTTAGAAATAATATAGAAATTGTAAAAGATGTAGTTGAATTCGCTCATTTATATGGATCTACGGTAGAAGCTGAACTAGGAAAGCTAGGTGGGATAGAGGATGATTTAAATGTAGATGAAAAGGATGCATTTTTAACAGATCCAAAAGAAGCGTATGAATTTGTAAAAAGAACAGGAGTTGATTCACTAGCAGTTGCAATTGGAACAGCTCATGGACTTTATAAAAGTGAACCTAAATTAGACTTTGACAGATTAGAAAAAATTAAAAATATGGTTGATGTACCATTAGTACTTCATGGTGCATCTGGAGTACCTTATGAATCAGTTCAAAAATCAATTGAAAAAGGTATATGTAAAGTAAATATAGCAACAGAACTTAAAATACCTTTTTCAAATGCTATAAAACAATATTTTAATGAAAATCCTAATGCATCTGATCCAAGACAATACCTAGTGCCTGCAAAGAATGCTATGTATGCTGTTGTAGTTGAAAAAATAAAGATGTGTAAGAGCGAGAATAAAGCACATGATATCAGTTATAACATTTAATCCATCTATAGATAGATTATATAAATTAGATAAATTTGAAATTGGTTCTGTTCAAAGGGCTGATTTAGTTAATCCAACTGCAGGCGGAAAAGGGTTAAATGTAGCAAAAGTTCTAAGGAAGCTTGGGGAAGATGTTAATTGTATAGGATTTTTAGGTGGATTTAATGGTGAATATATAAAATCTAAATTAAAAGATATAGGAATAGAAAATAAATTTACAACTATACAAGAAGAGACTAGAATTTGTTTAAATATAATGGATTCAAACAATGTAAGTACAGAGGTGTTAGAAAAAGGTCCAAATATAAGTAAAGAAGAAATTAATAGATTTGAAAAAGACTTAGAAGAAGTTTTAAAAGATACACATGTTTTAGTTGCATCAGGTAGCTTAGCAAAGGGCTTGCCAATAGATTATTATTTTAAAATTGGAGAAATATGCAATCAAAGAAATATAAAGTTTATTTTAGATAGTAGTGGGGAAAGTCTTAGATTAGGGATGAATTCAAGTCCATATCTTATAAAACCTAATATTGATGAACTAGAAAGTTTAAGTGGATTAAAAATAAAAAGTATAGAGGATATTATAAGTGTAGCAGAAAGGATGCTTTCAAGTGGAGTAAAAAATATATGTGTATCAATGGGAAAAGATGGAATGATATTTGTAAATAAAGATTATATATATAAAGTTGAAATACCTAAAATAGAGGTTATAAACCCTGTTGGAAGTGGAGATTCTAGTATAGCTGGTTTTGCTTTAGGAATATCTAAAGGTTATGATTTAGAAAATACTTTGAAATTAGCAAATGCATGTGGAATGTCAAATGCAATGAACATATATACAGGATCTATAAATTTAGATGATATTAATAAATTTATAGATGAAATTAAAGTAAATGAATATGTTAAAAAAACTTAATCTACCAATATAGGAGGGCGTATATGTATTATATAGGGGTAGACGGTGGAGGTACAAAAACTACATTTACCATTATAAATAATATGGGGGAAAAGATTACACAATATACAACGAAAACAACTCATTATGAGCAAGTAGGATTTGATGGATTAGAAGATATATTGAACGAAGGATTAAGTAAGATTATAGAAAAATCAAACGTAGATACTGAAAAAATAGATAGTGTTTTTCTTGGTATTCCTGGATATGGAGAAGTTAAAAGTGTTGTAAAAAAAAATAAATTGCATATGTGAACGAGTATTTAATAAAATTGACTTTAGAATTGGAAATGATGTAGAAGCTGGGTTTGAAGGTTCTCTAGCAGGTAAACCTGGAATAAATATAGTTAGTGGAACGGGCTCGATTGCACTTGGAAAAGATTTATATGGAAACACAATAAGATGTGGTGGATGGGGAGATTATGTAGGCGATGAAGGATCTGCACATTGGATAGGAAAAAAAACTATTGAAGTATTTTCAAAAGAAGCTGATAAGAGATTAAACCGAGGTTTGATTTATAAAAAAGTTAGGGAATACTTAGATATAGATGATAATTTTGAAATAATTGACTATGTTTTAAATAAAATAAATAAAGATAGAACTCAAATTGCACAGTTTTCTAAAATATGTTTTGAAAGTGCTAAATTAAATGATGAAAATGCACTAGAGATATTTAATTTAGCTGGATATGAGCTTAGTTTATTAGTAAAGATGATAATAAATGAATTGGAATTTGAAGATGAAATAACTATATCTTATTCAGGTGGAGTATTTAAAAGTGGAGACTTAATTATTAACCCGATAAAAAATAATTTAAGCGGATATAATGTAAAGCTTATAAAACCTATATTAGAACCAGATATGGGAGCGTGTTTACTAGCTTATAAAATAAAAAATAATCATGTAAGTAATGAAGTTTTAAATAATATGATTAATAAAACTGAATATAGTTTTTCATAAAATAAGGAAGGTAATATTACCTTCCTTTACTTATATATAGATTTGGAATATTCAGTGGGGGAAATTCCAAAATGAGATTTAAACTTACGGGAAAAATAATGAATGGAAGAAAAACCTAATAACTCAGAAATTTGACTAAATGTATAACTAGAACTTTTTATAAGTTCTTTACTTTTCTTTAGTTTTATATCGTTTATATAATTGTTAACTGTTTTATTTGTATTTTTCTTAAAGAGAGAATGTAAAGTTGTACTACTTATACAAATTCATTACATAATGTACTTATGTTTATTTTTTTATTAATGTTTTTATCAATATATTTTAAAATATTATTTAACTGATCGTCTTCATAAGATTGTTGCATATGTGTAGTTGGTTTATGTTGACCTTGGAAATTTTTAAATCTTAGAGTGTTTATAATAAGTTGCTTTAAGTAACAAAGTGATAGGTCATCAGAATATATATCTTGATTTGATAACTCATTAATAAGGTTTTGAATAATATGATGTGAATCGCGGTTTAACGTAAATACTTTATTACATAGAAACTCGTAATCATCAAAATCCATATTAAAATTTATAGTTAGATATGAACAAGTATTGTCCTCTATTGTATATTGATTATGAAATTGAAGTGGGGCATAAAATATTAAATCACCTTGGTTTAAGGTATAAGAATTACTATCTATATCTGTATTTAACATACCTTTATCTACATAAGTAAGCTCCCAATACGGATGTGATTCTCCTTTGAAGATGTAACTACATCCTTTTTCTTGATAAAATTTAGTATAAATTTCATTTATATGTAATGAAGGCGATATAGAAGAGTATACGTAATCGTGTGTTAAAGGTATTGAATTAAATTTATATGAAGATTTTGATATATATATTGAAGACTTATCTGATATCGATATAAAGTTGAAATGAAGTCCTTTTTTTAATCTTATAGGTCTATTTACTATAAACGAGTTTAAGCTAGAGGAATCAAATGACACTAAAATCATAACAACGCCAGATAAAACTTTTATAAAAACCTCATCGTTTGTTAAAACTTTTAAATCACTAATACTCTTATTTGTAAAATTATGAAGATAAGAGTTATCAATTTCATTATAAGTATTTATTACTTCTCCAAAAAATTTAAACTTAGGAGATGTGATTTTATCAAACATAACAACCTCCAATTATAGGATATAATATATATTATATGAAAGTTAAATACTAAATACTATAAATATAGGATTAAAATATTTTGTATATCTAAATTAGATATGAATGAAATAAGTTAAAAAAGTAGAAAGCAATACTAATTTAAATATGGTAATATTAGGGTATAAATATATTAAGGAAAAAGGTGATAAAATGAGAGCTGAAATTATAACTGTAGGAACAGAAATTTTATTAGGTGATATTGTAAATACAAATTCTCAGTTTTTAGCAAAGGAATTAGCAAATATTGGGATAGATGTATATTACCAAGGTACAGTTGGAGATAATGAAACAAGACTTATGGAATCTTTAAATGAAGGTTTAAAAAGAAGTGATATAATAATTACCACTGGAGGTCTGGGACCAACGAAAGATGATATGACTAAAGAAGTAGCATCTAAGTGTTTTAATCAAGAATTGGTTTTATATATGGATATTTGGAAAGACATTAAATCTTATTTTTCTAAGTTAGGATTAGAGTTAACTGAGAATAATAAAAAGCAAGCATATTTTCCAAAAGATTGCATTATATTAAATAATCCTAATGGAACGGCTCCAGGAGCAATATTAAAAAAAGATAATAAAATGATAATACTATTACCAGGACCTCCAAAAGAAATGATACCTATGTTTAATGATGAGTTAAAGAAACACTTATTATGTTTAACTGATTATAAACTTGTATCAAAAACATTAAGATTCTTTGGAATAGGCGAATCTTCATTAGAAGATAAGTTAATAGATATGATAAATAATCAAAAAAATCCTACGATTGCACCTTATGCTAAAGAGGGTGAAGTAACTATTAGAATAACTGCAAAAGCTGAAAATACTGAAAAAGCAAATGAACTAATAAAAAATGTAGAAGATGAAATCAATAATAGGGTAGGAAATTACATATATGGTTATGATGATACTACTTTAGAGGAAGAAGTAGCAAAATTATTGGTTGAAAAGAATATGACTATAGCTGTAAGTGAATCATGTACAGGAGGAATGGTTTCATCAAAACTAATAAACTATCCTGGAATTTCTCAAAGTTTCTTAGAGGGATGTGTTACTTATTCCAATGAAGCTAAAATGAAAAGGCTAGGGGTTAAAAAAGATACTTTAGATAAATTTGGAGCAGTAAGTGAAGAAACAGCTATTGAGATGGCTATGGGAGTTGCTAAGTCTTTAGGTGCTAATGTTGGTGTATCTACAACTGGAATAGCAGGTCCTGGAGGCGGAACTGATGAAAAACCGGTTGGGTTAGTTTACATAGGACTTTATATAAATGGAGAAATTAAAGTTAAAAAATGTAATCTAGCTGGAAGTAGAGAAAAAATAAGATCTAGAGCGACAAGCGAAGCACTAAACTTAGTTAGAACAGAACTTATAAAGTAAAAGGAGTAAGCTAATGATAAAATATATATTTTGTGATTTAGATGGAACATTATATCACAATGGAATATCTAAAGAAGATGCAAATGCTATAAATAATATAGAAAAACAAGGTGTTACATTTAATATAGCTACTGGAAGAATTTTTTCTCAAGCTATAAAGATGACTCAAGATGATATTGATATGAATGGATATTATATATGTGAAAATGGATCATATATATATGATTGCAATAAAAATTTAGTTTTTAAAGGAACAATAGATGATAATATAGTAAAAAAAGTGATTGCTTTATATGAATCAGATAACGCAACATTATACTTTAAGTATAATGGAAAGGTAGTATTACTAGAAGAAAATGATTGTTTTAAGATTTATTCAGATGAATATTTAGTAGACAAAGAATTTGCAAATAAAAATACCTACAATGACCTTGTAGGTAATATAGGTATAGTATCTAAAGATGTAGACGAACTATATAGATTAGAATCTTTTTTAATTGAAGAATTCAATGATGTTTTAGACATATATTTTTCATCTGAATATACTTTAAACTTAGTTCCTAAAGGTGTTTCAAAACATGCAGCTATAAAAAATGTATGCAAAGTTTTAGGAGTTAGTTTAGATGAAGTAGCAACTATAGGAGATTCTCCAAATGATATAAGTATGCTTAAAACTACTAAATATAGTTTTGCAATGAAAAATTCAAGAAAAGAAGTACAAGAAAGTGCAAATTATACTGCTAGTTCTGTAGAAGATGCAATTAGAAAAATAAAAGAAATTAATGAAGATTTAAATTCATAGGAGGAAGTTATGAAGAAGGTATTAGTTTTATTAGCAAATGGATTTGAAGAAATAGAGGCATTAAGTGTAGTTAATGTATTAAGAAGAGCTCAAGTAATTTGTCATATGGGAAGTCTTGATACTGAATATGTAAAAGGTACTCATAATATAGAAGTTAAATCAGATGTAAATATAAACGATATAGACATAAATGAGTATGATGGAGTTGTATTACCAGGAGGACTTCCAGGAGCATATAATCTAAGAGATAGTAAAAAAGTTAGAGAAATAGTACAAAAGTTTAATAATGATGGGAAGATTATAGCTGCTATATGTGCAGCTCCAGAAGCATTAGAAAGTTTTAATATATTAAATGGGAAAAATGCACATCATATCCAGGATTTATAAAAGATAAGAGCAATCTAAACTATATAGAAAATCAAATTGTTATAGAGGATGGAAATATAATAACTAGTAGAGGGCCAGCAACAGCTATAGAATTTTCATTAGCAATACTGAAGAAACTTGGATACAAGAAAGAATATGAAGAAATAAAAGAAGGTATGTTAGTAAACTTTTATAACGAATTTAAATAAAAATTATTAATTAAAAACTATTAAGTGATAAATATATAAGCTTAGCTTATATATTTATCACTTTTATATTTATAAATATTTTCGTATAAGTCTACTTGCTTTAGATTGAGATATGTTTAATGCTTTAGCTAACTTATATGAACTTGGATTGTTTTTATAATATTTGCAAATTAAAAGCTTCTCATAGTTTTCCATTAAATTATCTAATGAATTATTTTCTTCATCTTTTACAAAATCTACGTGGTGAAGAACTGATTTTGGTAAGTGGTGTAATTCAATGTAGTCTGAGCTTGAAGTAACTAAAATGTTTTGAATTATATTTTCAAGTTCTCTCATATTTCCAGGGTAATTGTAGTTTAAAAGTACGTTTATAACTTCTGTAGACATACTTTTATCTAGATTAAAAATATTTGAGTATTTTTTGAAAAAGTGAAAAATAAGCTCCAATAAATCTTCCTTACGATCTCGAAGTGGTGGGATTTTTAGTTCTACAACGTTTATTCTATAATACAAATCTTCTCTAAATTTTTTTTGATTTATAGAATTTATTAAATCAACATTAGTTGCAGAAATAAATCGTATATCTACCTTTTAGTTTTTACTCCTCCAACTGAAGTAAATGTTTTATCTTGAATAAGTTGTAAGAACTTAGATTGAAGTTCTTTGGGTATATCACCAATTTCATCAAGAAATAAAGTACCTTCATTTGCTAATTCAACTAGCCCTATTTTACCCTTTGAATTAGCACCAGTGAATGCGCCACCTTCGTAACCAAATAATTCAGATTCAAGAAGGTTTGGAGAAATGGTTGAACAATTTATAGTTATAAATGGTTTTCTAGCTCTCTTACTATTTAAATGTATGTGCTTAGCAAGTGTAGTTTTACCACATCCAGATTCACCAAGTAATAAAACATTTACATTTGTTTTAGCAACATTTTTTGCTATTTCTAAAATCGATTTCATACTGGATCCTTTTATAGTAGTATCATTATAAATTAACGACTGAGATTTATTAAATGAACTTATTGTATTTTCATACAATTTTATTTTTCTTTTATACTATTTAATTCGCTTATATCTCTAGAATTTTCTACTATAAAGTCTATATCACCATTTTCATCAAAAACAGGTGTTGCGGTTATTATAAGTGTTTTTCCAGTTATAGTTTTCTGCTCCATCGAAACTTTTTTCTTGTGTTTAACAACAGCAGGAATAGGTGTTTGATTAGAGTACCCAGCTTCATTTAAGAACATTGCTGTTTTTCCTATCATATCCTCTCTATCTATACCGTAGTTAGATTCAAATGCTTTATTACAATAAATCATATACCCATCTTTATCACATACAAAAATTTCATCATGAGAAGATTCTACTATTCTTTCAAAAAAATTTTTAGTGTATTGCATTAATATATCCCCCAGAATAATAAATTATAAACTATGTATTTAAAACTCCTTAATTATAGTATATATACAAGTCAAAATCAACTTGTTATAAATGAATACTTAATGGATTTTAATGTCATAAGTCTATTTTAACTTATATAAAAAGTGAAAATGAGTTTGATTTGACTTATATATGATAAGAAAATGTTTCCGAAGTGAGTGATTTCAATTAGAATAAGCTTGGAATGATTTGGCATAGAAATTGCTAAAATAAATAATCGTAATAGTAGTATAGATAGGAGGATTTTTTTATGGAACAAAGAAGTAAAGGATACATATTTGTTGTAACAGCAGGAGTTTTATGGGCTACTATTGGATTATTTGCAAATTCATTATTAAACTTAGGGCTAACTCCAGAACAAGTTGCATTTTTAAGATTATTTTTAGGGTTTTTGATATTATTTATTTATAGTTGTGTAAAAATGCCAAATGCACTTAAGATAAACAGAAAAGGATTAATGTATTGTATTCTTGTAGGTATAATAAGCCAGGCTGGGTTTAATATATGCTATTTTAATGCTATAGATTCTATTGGAGTTTCCGCGTCTGCAGTACTTTTATACACATCTCCATTATTTTTAGCAATGCTATCAATGGCAATTTTTAAAGAAAGACTTAATAAGTCTAAAGTTATGTCACTATGTATTTGTTTTTGTGGATCTATACTAGCAGTAACAGGAGGAAGTTTAGATTTAGGTCAACTTAGTACACAAGGTATTTTACTAGGTATAATGTCAGCTATAACATATGCATGTATGTCAATAATAAGTAAAGGTGCATTAAAAGAATGTGAAGGGATAACTTTGTTGATATATGGATTTCTAATAGGATCTATATTAATGATACCTTTAGCAAATCCTATACAAATTATTTCATATGCAAATAATATAGGTACAGTGATTACTATATTAGGATTAGGGATAATACCTGCAGCTGGTGCATATATATTTTATTTGAATGGAATTTCAACAGGGATCGATTTATCAATAGCTGGAATATTAGCATCTGCAGAACTTATAGTATCTGTAATAATAGGTTGGACATTGCTTGGAGAAAACTTTTCTATAGTGAAAGCTATAGGGGTTTTATTTATGGTTGTTTCTGCGATTATATCAATAAAAAAACCTAATAATAAATTTGAAGAAGATAATGATAATATTAATTCAGGAAATAAAATAAAACTTCATACAGCAAATTAACTGTAATAAAAAATAAGCTATCTAATTAGATAGCTTATTTTTTATTACAGTATTTAATTCCTTGACATGAATTTCTTTCTCTCATAGTATCATCTATAGAATTTAGAACTTCCCACTTTTTAAGACTCCACATAGGCCCTACTATTTCATCTCTTTTACCGTCTCCAGTAAGTCTATGAACTACCATTCAGGAGGAATAATTTCTAACTGGTCACACACTAAGTTTATATAATCATCTTTCTCCATTAAATTAAACATACCTTTTTTAGCATGTTTTCCATAGGTGTTTCTTTTAAAACATGAAGTAAGTGTATCTTTATTCCATGAACACCAAGATCAGCAACTGCTTTAGCTGTTTCCATCATCATATTATAGTCTTCTCCAGGTAATCCATTTATAATATGAACAACTGTTTTTATATTATGTTTTTTTAATTTTTCAACACCTTCTAAAACGTATTATAATCATGACCTCTGTTTATAATTTTAGATGTTTCATCATGAATCGTTTGAAGTCCTAGTTCAACCCATAAGTTTGTTTTTTTATTAAGTTCAGATAAATATTCTAAAACATCGTCTGGTAAACAATCGGGTCTAGTAGAAATTGAAAGTCCTATTACATCATCTAAATTTAATATAGTTTCATATTTTTCTTTTAATACACTTACTGGAGCATGAGTGTTAGTAAAAGCTTGGAAATATCCAATGTATTTTGCGTTATGCCATTTTTTATGCATCATTTCTTTTATATCTTCAAACTGCTTTATTAAATTATCGTTAGGATTTCCTGCAAAATCTCCAGAACCTTGTTTACTACAGTAAGTACATCCACCATAAGCAACAGTTCCATCTATATTTGGGCAAGAAAAACCTGCATTTATAGATACCTTAAAAACTTTTTCTCCAAAATTGCTTCTAAGGTAATAATTCCATGTATGATACCTTTTATTATCAAAGGCATATTTAAAATTTGTCAAATTAATCACCTTTTCTTTATTTGTATTAAATTTACTTATACAATATTAACATAAAAAACACTCTTATACAAACCAAGGATTAATTTTAACTATAAAAATAGTACCTTAATATTAAGGCACTATTTTTATAGTTTTTTTAACCTATTTCCAGTTGATAAAAGTTGGAAACCGATTAAAACGAAAATTAAAGATAAAAATGTAGCTATAAATCCTGATAAGAATAAAGGCGAAAGGATTAGTATTAATCCGCATATTAATAAAAAACCATTAAAACCATTAAACTTTACATAAGGATTTTTTCTGCTATTAAAAAAAGCAATAATTTGGATTACTAAAAGATATGCACCAAGTATAGATGAAAAGAATCCTTGTATTTGTTGAGGAAAAATAAAAAATAATAGAGCAACAATTATAAGAATAATTTCTCTGTTCTTATAAGGCTTTATATTTTCTTTAGACTCATATCTTTTAAGTTCATTTAAAGTTTTTAGATTTAAGTATGCTAAAAACAAACAAACTGTTCCTAATCCAAATGATAATACTTTAATGCCTAAATTTCTAAATAATAGGGAAAGAGTTCCAATAAGTAAAAGTAAAATTCCCATCATTATAAAATTATTTGCAATTTTCTTTTCGATTAAAATTATTAAAGTTAAAATTTATATTCATTTGTATCACCTCTTTAAATCATTAAAAAAAATTATAACAAAAAAAAAGTAACTATAAAATACTTTCTTTTAAATTTCTATTTAAAGTAATTTTAAAAATGCTTGTATCATAAAATTTTATTATGTAAAGGAGTGAGTTAATTGATAAAATTAGTATCTATAATATTTGCAATACTAGCTGGAGGATCTACAGCTCTAGAGGCTTTTATAAACGGAGAGTTAGGGAAAAGTACATCACCAGTTACAGCCACTTTTATAAGTTTGGTAGTAGGTTCAGTATTTTTTTAATAAACATGCTTTTAACTGGTGAAATTAAAACTTTTTTAGCAACAGAGTCTATAAGTCCTAAATTACTACTTGGGGGCATATTTGGAGGAGGTATAATTTATTTTACAGTTAAGGCAATGGATGGAATAGGGCTTTCAAGCACATTAACAATAATAGTAGTTTCGCAAATTCTTATAGGTTTTTTTATAGATGTAGTTGTGCTTAAAGAGCAAACTATGTATTTATATAAATATGTAGGAGCAATTTTACTTTTTATAGGAACATTTTTTATAGTAAGTTGATTATATTTTTAAATTAAAAGTATTTAGATATATAAACACAACTATTATAAAATACTATTGAAATATGAGAAATTAAAATAAAAATTACAATTATAACTTTATCAATTCTTGTGTTTTTATAAGGTTATAAGAGTTTTTGTGTTAGTATAATATTATAGGCACATCTTAGATCACCTCAGATATATATAATTAAATACTAATAAGTGTATAAAAAATAAAAAGGAGGTTAGCAGAATATGAATATAAAAGAAATAATATACTTCTTAGAGGTAGTAAAAGAAAAAACTTCACTAAAGCTGCGAATAATTTATATATATCACAACCTGCTCTTAGTAAAGCAATAAAAAACTTAGAAAAAGTAGTACAAACACAACTGATAGAAAGATATACAAAAAATTTTAAATTAACCTATGAAGGTGAAATATTTTATGAAAATTCAAAGAAATCAATTGATATTATAAATACAGAGTTATTCAAACTCCAAGATAGTATAACAAATTTTGGTAAAACTTTAACTCTAGGTATACCACCAGTTATAGGTAGCGTGTACTTCACATCTGTCGTAGCTAAATTTAAACAAGAATACCCCGACATAGATATACATATAGTAGAAGAAGGCGCAAATAATATAAAATATAAAGTAGTGGATGAAAGTATAGAGCTTGGAGCAGTAATATTTCCAGTAGAAGAAGACAGTATAATAGCCTCAGAGATAGTAAGTGGCGATGTAGTGCTAGTTATAAGTAAAGATCATCCGTTATCTAATAGAAAAAGCATTGATGTTAAAGAACTAAAAGATGAAAGGTTCATTGTATTTAATGAAAACTTTATGATGTACAATAAAACAATAAATGCATGCAAAGCTTCAGGATTTGAGCCTAATATAGTAATGAAAATATCACAATGGGACTTTATTTTAGAGATGGTAGCTTTGAATGAGGGGATATCAATAATGCCAAAACTAATAGTTCAACGATATAAAATGAATGGAGTAAATATGATACCCATCTCTAAACCTGAAATAAAGTGGAATATTGGTTTTATAGTTAAAAAGAATAAATACATGTCTAAAACACTAAAATTATTTGCAGAATATGCAACAGATCATATAAGAAAAGAGTACGGAAATCACAAAGAAGATAATTAATTTAAAATAAATAAACTTTTGAATGCTTTTAATTAAATGGTTAAAAGTATTTTTTTATAAATGCAATAAATAGAGGTTATAACTAAAAGTTATGAATACATAGTTTTTTGGAATTTTACAATAAAGCTTTACCTATATATACTTATCTTAAAGAGAAAACTTCAAAAAAAGATATGAAATTGGGATAAATACAAGTTTTAAAGATTTAAGAAATAGGGGGAAAACTAATGTCTAAAGTATATATAGTAGATGCAAAAAGAAGTCCAATTGGTAAGTTTTTAGGGGAATTATCTACAGTACCACCATCTCAACTTGCTGGGCAAGTAATTAAATCAATAATAGAAACCAATAACCTAAATGCAAGAAATGTAGATGAAGTAATACTAGGGAATGTGTTACCAGCAGGTCAAGGACAAGGTATAGCGAGGCAAGCCTCAATACATGCTAATATACCATTTGAAGTTCCGGCTTATTCAGTAAATATAATATGTGGAAGTGGTATGAAAACAGTTATGACTGCATATTCACAAATAAAATCAGGGATTGGAGATTTAATTTTAGCAGGTGGAGTAGAAGTTATGTCTCAAGCTCCATATGTAACGGAAACGATAATAAGAACGGGGAGCAAAATGGGTAGTATGAGCCTTAAAGATAGTTTAGTAGCAGATGGTCTAACTGATGCATTTAACAATTATCACATGGGAATAACTGCTGAGAATATAGCCCAAAAGTATAGTATAACAAGACATATGCAAGATGAATTTGCTTTTAAATCTCAGCAAAAAGCAATAAATGCAATAGATAATGGAAGATTTGAGGATGAAATAGTTCCAATAGAAGTAAAAACAAGAAAAGGTTCAGTAATAGTAGATACGGATGAATATCCAAATAGAAATACAAGTTTAGAAGCAATTTCAAAATTAAGACCAGCATTTAAAAAAGATGGAACTGTGACAGCGGGAAATGCATCTGGTATAAATGATGGAGCTAGTATAGTTCTTGTAGCATCTGAAAAGGCAGTTAAGGAATATGGATTAAAACCAATAGCTGAATTAATATCAGTAGGTCAAGGTGGAGTAGATCCATCGGTTATGGGACTTGGACCTGTACCAGCAGTTAAAGATGCGTTAGAAAGAGCTAATATGAAATTAGAAGAAATAGATTTAATTGAATTAAATGAAGCTTTTGCAGCTCAATCTCTGGGAGTAATCGAAGCATTAAAAGAAAACCATAGTGTGGATGATGATTGGTTTGAAGAAAGAACAAATGTGAATGGTGGAGCAATAGCAATAGGTCATCCATTAGGAGCATCCGGAGCTAGAATAATAACGACACTTTTACATGAAATGAAAAAGAGAGAGTTAAAACATGGGTTAGCATCACTTTGCATAGGAGGAGGAATGGGAACTTGTGTAATAGTTAAATTAATAATGTAGGAAATATATACATTTTGGCTAGATTGTTAAAAAATTATTTAAAATGTATACTAAGGAACTAGTTTAATTATAAAAAGCTAATCACTTTTAGAAAAGAGGGGAAATTTTTAATGGAAAAATATGAATTATTAAAACAAATGTATAGAGATTTTACAGAAAATGAGGTCGCTCCTATAGCTCATGAAATAGATGAGGAAGAAAAGTTTCCATATGAAACTGTTGAAAAATGGGTAAATACGGATTCATGGGAATACCTTTTCCTAAAGTGTATGGTGGAGAAGGTGGAGATTATTTAGGGTATGCAATAGCTGTTGAAGAATTGTCTAAAGCATGCGCAACTACAGGTGTAATAGTTTCAGCTCATACCTCATTATGTGCAAGTCCAATATTTGAATTTGGTACAGAAGAGCAAAAAGAAAAATTCCTAGTTCCTCTAGCAAAAGGCGAAAAATTAGGCGCATTTGGGTTGACTGAGCCTAATGCAGGCACAGATGCAGCAGGGCAACAAACTACAGCTGTATTAGATGATGGTGAATATGTATTAAATGGTACAAAGGTATTTATAACTAATGCAGGCCCAGCTGATATATATGTAGTAATGGCTATGACTGATAAATCTAAAGGAACTCGTGGAATATCAGCCTTCATAGTTGAAAAAGGAACTGAAGGTTTCTCTATAGGGAAAAAGAAAAATTGGGAATAAGAGGTTCTGCAACTTGTGAGCTAATATTTGAAAATTGTAGAATACCTAAAGAAAATATATTAGGAAAAGAAGGTCAAGGATTTAAAATAGCTATGAAAACACTAGATGGTGGTCGTATAGGAATAGCAGCACAAGCTCTGGGTATAGCTCAAGGAGCATTAGATGTTACTGTTAGCTACGTTAAAGAAAGAAAACAATTTGGTAAAAGTATAGCTGCATTCCAAAACACTCAATTTGAGTTAGCTGATATGAAAACTAAGATTGAAGCAGCAAGACATTTAGTATACAATGCTGCAACTAAAAAAGATTTAGGAAAATCATACAGTGTAGAAGCTGCAATGGCAAAACTTTACGCTGCAGAAGTTGCAATGGAGGTTACTACTAAAGCAGTTCAACTTCATGGTGGATATGGATATACACGTGAATATGAAGTTGAAAGAATGATGAGAGATGCAAAAATAACTGAGATATATGAAGGAACAAGTGAAGTTCAAAAAATGGTAATAAGTGCCGATTTACTTAAATAGTGTTAAGAGAAATTTGGGAGGAAAAACATGAATATATTAGTTTGTATAAAACAAGTTCCAGATACAACAGAAGTAAAGTTAGACCCTAAAACTGGGACATTAATAAGAGATGGGATTCCAAGTATAATAAATCCTGATGATAAAGCTGGGATAGAAGAAGCAATAAAGATAAAAGAGCAAATAGGAGCTACTATAACTGTGTTAACAATGGGACCTCCTCAAGCTAAAAATGCACTAAAAGAAGCTTTAGCAATGGGTGTTGATAGAGCTATACTTCTTACAGATAGGGCATTTGCTGGAGCTGACACACTTGCAACTTCAAAAACAATAGCAGGTGCTATAAAGAATATACAGCATGATTTAATAATCGCAGGAAGACAAGCTATAGATGGAGACACTGCACAAGTTGGTCCTCAAATTGCAAATCATCTTGGTATACCATCAATAACATATGTTGAAAAGATGAAAGTTGAAGGGGACAGCATAACAGTAAACAGGGCATTTGAAGATGGATACCAAGTTATAAAGGCTAAGATGCCAGTACTTATAACTACTTTAAAAGAAATGAATAGTCCGAGATACATGAAAGTATCTAGAATATACGACTGTATGTCAGAAGATAATATAGAAACTTGGGGATTAAAGGATATAGAAGTTAATATAGAAGAAATCGGATTAAAAGGTTCACCGACTAAAGTTAAAAAGTCTTTTACTAAAGGGGTTAAAGCTAAAGGAACACTACATGATGTAGATGAAAAAGAAGCAGCACTATTAATCGTAAACTCTTTAAAAGAAAAGTTTATATTAACTGAAGCAAAAGCTTAAAAAATAATTTGACAAAAATTAATAAGTCAGTAGTAATTAATGGGAGGAAAAACAATGAGTGTAATGGTTTTTGTTGAACAAAGAAGCGGGGAAATACAAAATGTTTCTTTGGAATTATTAGGAAAAGGTAGAGAGTTAGCTGATAAGATAAACAATAAATTAAGTGCTGTATTATTAGGTCATAATATAGAAAAATTAAGTGAAGAACTTATACAATATGGAGCAGATGAAGTAGTTTACGTTGAAGATAAAAATTTAGATGTATACTTGACTGGTACATACACTAAAGCCCTTACGGAAGTAATAAATAAAAAAAATCCGGAGATAGTTTTAGTAGGAGCAACCACAATAGGAAGAGATTTAGCTCCAAGAGTAAGTGCTACTATAGGAACAGGACTTACTGCAGATTGTACATCACTTGAAATAGATGAGGAAAATCAAGGGTTATTAATGACGAGGCCAGCATTTGGTGGGAATATAATGGCTACAATAATATGTCCAAATCATAGACCACAAATGAGTACTGTAAGACCTGGTGTTATGAAAAAATTAGAAAAAAATATGGCTAGAAAAGGAAATGTAGAAAAGATAGAGGTTAAGTTTTTAGAGGACTACGAGAATGTACAAGTATTAAAATATGTTAAGGAAAACATAAAAAAGGTTAACATAGAAGATGCGAAGGTTCTAATATCAGCAGGTAGAGGAATTGGATGTAAAGAAAATATGGATGCTTTATATGAATTAGCAGATTTATTAGGAGCTGAAGTGAGTGCTTCTCGTGCTGTAGTTGATGCAGGATGGATTGATAAATCTAGGCAAGTGGGACAAACTGGAAAGACTGTAAGACCAGATGTATATATTGCTTGTGGTATATCAGGAGCAATACAACATTTAGCTGGTATGGAAGAGTCTGAATATATAATTGCTATAAATAATAATAGTGATGCAGCAATATTTGAAGTAGCAGATCTTTCTTTAGTAGGAGATGTTAATAGAGTAATTAAAAACTTAATACAAGAATTAGCATAATAAAAAGATTTTAACTAATTGGTATAGGTAAAAATCTATACCAATTAGCTAACATATATTTATAGGGGGATTTCATATGAAAGCAATGATAAGAGTTAGAATGGGAAGCCATGATGCACATTACGGTGGAAACTTAGTAGATGGAGCTAAAATGCTTCAATTGTTTGGAGATGTAGCTACTGAGTTACTTATTCAAAATGATGGAGATGAAGGATTATTCAAAGCATATGATAGTGTTGAATTCTTAGCGCCAGTATATGCCGGAGATTATATCGAAGCTATTGGAGAAATAGTGAATATAGGAAATAGTTCAAGAAAAATGATATTTGAAGCTAGAAAAGTTATAGTACCAAGATTTGACATAAGTGATTCAGCAGCAGATGTTTTAGAAGATCCAATAATAGTTTGTAAGGCAAGTGGAACTTGTGTAGTGCCTAAAGACAAGCAAAGATATTAGTTTAAAAGGGGGAGGTGGCTAATTTGGAAAAAGTAATAATTACAGCAGCTATATGTGGTGCAGAGGTAACAAAAGAACATAATGAAAATGTACCCTATACTGTAGAAGAAATAGCAAGAGAAGCAAAATCTGCTTATGATGCTGGAGCTAGTATAATACATCTTCATGTAAGAAATGATGATGGTACTCCAACTCAAGATATAAATAGATTTAAAGAATGTATAGATGCAATAAAAAAGGAATGTATAGATGCAATTGTCCAACCTTCAACTGGAGGGGCGGTTGGAATGAGCAATGAAGAGAGAATACAACCTGTAAACTTAAATCCAGAGATGGCAACACTAGATTGTGGTACTTGTAACTTTGGTGGAGATGAAATCTTTGTTAATACTGAAGATACTATAAAAGAATTTGGTAAAAAATGATAGATCTAAGTGTTAAGCCAGAAATAGAAGTGTTTGATAAAGGTATGATAGACATGGCTTTAAGGCTTAATAAAAGAGGGTTCATAAATGATAATATGCACTTTAACTTTGTAATGGGAGTTAATGGTGGTATAAGTGGAACATGTAGAGATTTAATATTTATGAGAGAAAGCATACCAAGTAATGCTACTTTCACTGTAAGTGGCGTAGGAAGATGTCAGTTTGATATGATAGCACTAAGTGTGTTAATGGGAGGACATGTCCGAGTAGGTTTTGAGGATAATGTTTATATGGAAAAAGGTATAAAAGCTAAATCTAATGGAGAATTAGTTCAAAAAGCTTCAAATATTGTTAGAGCATTAGGCAGACAGGTAGCTACACCAAAAGAAACTCGTGAGATATTAGGTTTAGAAGTTAATGTTTTAACAGAACAAGAAGCTTAAAATATGCTAGGGGGAAAAAATATGAGTAAGGTTATATCTTTAGAAAAATTAAAAGACATTTTTAAAGATGATATGACTATTATGATAAGTGGATTTTTAGGGTGTGGTACTGGAGAGAAGCTTATAGATACACTTATAGAATCAGATGTTAAAAACTTAACTATAATAGGGAACGATACTTCCTTTATTGATAGAGGTATAGGGAGATTAATAGCAAATAATCAAGTAAAAAAAGTTATAGCATCACACATTGGGACTAATGCACAAACTGGTAAGTTAATGAATGAAGGTAAGCTTGAAGTAGAATTATCACCACAAGGTACTCTTATAGAAAGGATAAGAGCAGGAGGTTTTGGCTTAGGAGGAATATTAACTCCAACTGGAGTAGGAACATTAGTAGAGGAAAATAAAGAAAAATAATTATAAATAATAAAGAGTACTTGTTAGAATATCCATTAAGAGCAGATATAGCACTTGTTAAGGGGAGTATAGTAGATGAATTTGGGAACACAATGTACAAAGGAACTACTAAAAATTTTAATCCAATTATGGCAATGGCAAGTGATGTTGTAATTGTTGAAGCGGAAAAATTTGTAAATACTGGAGAAATTAACAAGGAAATGATTATGACTCCAGGTGTAGTAATAGACTACATTATAAAGGAGGCAAATTAAATGAATCCAAAAGAAATAATAGCAAGAAGAGTTGCCAAAGAGTTTAAAAATGATCAATTAATAAATCTTGGAATAGGGCTTCCAACTTTAACCGCAAATTATATTGAGGATGGAATAAATGTAACTTTCCAATCAGAAAATGGGATGATTGGAATGGGAAAAGTTGCAGATAAAGATGAAATAGATTTAGATATAACAAATGCAGGTGGACAATATGTAACTATAAATGATAATGGGGCCTTTTTTGATACATCAATGTCTTTTGGATTAATTAGGGGAGGACACGTTGATATAACAGTACTAGGAGCTTTAGAAGTAGACCAAAATGGAAATTTAGCTAACTGGATAGTTCCCGGGAAGATGGTTCCTGGTATGGGAGGAGCTATGGATTTAGTAGTTGGAGCTAAGAAGGTAATAGTTGCAATGTTGCATACTGCAAAAGGTAAGTCTAAAATACTTAAAAACTGTACTCTTCCATTAACTGCAAAGAATGTAGTTGATATGATAGTAACTGAACTTGCAGTTATGAAAGTAACTGAAAATGGATTGCTTGTAACAGAAATTAGCGAAGGGGTAACTGTTGAAGAGTTAATAGAAATGACGGAGGCAGACCTAATCATATCAGATGATTTAGCATATATAGAATCACAAACAATATAACAAGGGGTGATATAAAGATGAGAGGATGTAAATATGGTACACATAGAGTAATAGGGGAAAATGTTCTGCCTCAACCGGCTAAAAAAATAAACAATGAGATGAACATATATGATAATGAAGTATTAATAGATGTTCAAGCTTTAAATATAGATTCAGCAAGTTTTACTCAAATAGAAGAAGAGTGTAATAATGATATAGAAAAAATAAAAGCAAAAATATTAGAAATAGTAGAAGAAAAAGGAAAATGCAAAATCCAGTAACTGGTTCTGGAGGAATGTTAATAGGGACTATAGAAAAGATAGGTTCTGATTTAGAAGGAACTATAGATTTAAAAATAGGGGATAAGATCGCTACACTCGTTTCTTTATCATTAACACCATTAAATATAGAAGAAATATTAGATATAAAGCCAGATATAGATAGAGTTGAAATAAAAGGGAAAGCGATATTATTTGAAAGTGGTATATACGCAAAATTACCAACAGATATGGAAGAAACATTAGCATTAGCTGCTTTAGATGTAGCAGGAGCACCTGCTCAAACTCAAAAGTTAGTTAAGGAAGGTAATAGTGTTTTAATACTAGGGGCTGCTGGTAAGTCTGGAATGCTTTGCTGTTATGAAGCTAGAAAAAAAGCAGGGAAGGAAGGTAAAGTAATAGGAGTTGTAATAAACAGTAAAGATGCAGAATTTATAAAAGAAAATGATCTTGTTGATGAAGCAATAATAGTAGATGCTCAAGATCCTAATGCAGTTTTAAATAAAGTACTACAAGTAAATAATGGGAAAGAAGTAGATTTAGCTATAAACTGTGTAAATGTTCCTAATACAGAAATGAGTACAATATTGCCTGTTAGAGATGGAGGAGTAGTATATTTCTTCTCAATGGCAACCACATTTACAAAAGCAGCACTTGGAGCTGAAGGTGTTGGTAAAGATGTAGATATGATAATAGGAAATGGATACACTAAGGGGCATGCAGATGTTACATTAACGGCATTAAGAGAAAGTGAGAATTTAAAAAATATATTCAAAAAATTATATGTATAATTAGGGGGATAAATAATAGTGGATAGAAAAATATTTAAAGACGTTGGAAATGAGTTATGGAATGATTGGAATTGGCAAGTTAAAAATAGAATAACAACTGTTGAAGAACTTAAAAAGTATATACCTCTTACAGAAAGTGAAGAACAAGGAGTTCAAGAGTGTCTTAAAACTTTAAGGATGAGTATAACTCCATACTACTTATCGTTAATTGATCCTTCAAATTCAGATGATCCAATAAGAAAGCAAGCAATACCAGTAGCCTCAGAACTTAAAGTTTCTGATGCTGATCTAGATGATCCACTTCATGAAGATGGAGATTCACCAGTACCGGGACTTACTCATAGATATCCAGATAGAGCATTATTGTTAATCACTGACCAATGTGCAATGTATTGTAGACATTGTACAAGAAGAAGATTTGCAGGCCAAAATGATGGAGCTCAACCAGTAGATAGGATAGATAAAGCTATAGAATATATAAGAAATACACCAGTTATAAGAGACGTATTATTATCAGGTGGAGATGCACTTTTAATGAGTGATGAAAGATTAGAATATATAATAAGTAAATTAAGAGAAATACCACACGTTGAAATAGTAAGAATAGGTAGTAGAGCTCCAGTAGTTATGCCTCAAAGAATAACGGATGATTTAGTAAATATGCTTAAAAAATATCATCCGGTATGGATAAATACTCACTTTAATCATCCAAATGAAATAACGCCAGAATCAATAGCAGCTTGTGAAAAAATGGCGAATGCAGGTATACCTTTAGGAAACCAAAGTGTTTTACTACGTGGAGTAAATGACTGTATGCATGTTATGAAAAAATTAGTTAATGATTTAGCAAAAATAAGAGTTAGACCATACTATATTTATCAATGTGACTTATCTAACGGTATAGAGCATTTTAGAACTCCTGTTTCTAAAGGTATAGAAATAATGGAAGGATTAAGAGGTCATACATCGGGGTACTGCATACCAACATTTGTTATAGATGCACCAGGTGGTGGTGGTAAAACTCCAGTTATGCCAAACTATGTAATATCTCAAAGTCATGATAAAGTAATACTAAGAAACTTTGAAGGGGTTATAACAACATACTCAGAGCCAAATAATTACAGCCATACATGTCAATGTGAAGTTTGCAGAGGAGAAAAAGAAGTTCATAAGGTAGGGGTAGCTGGACTTTTAACTAATGAAAGAATGATACTTGAACCAACTGAGTTAGAAAGAAAGAAAAGAGAGTTATCTACTCAATTAGTTTAATATAAAAACTAAAAAGCAAAAGATATTATATAATAAAGATATAATATCTTTTGCTAATAAAAGTACACATCGTTTATTGAAATTAGATTAAATTTATAAGGAATAAACTATGAATAAACTAAGAGAAATATTTAAGTATAAAAGTATGTCGATTATAGGTAATTATAAGAATGTTGGAAAAACTACGACCCTAAACTATATACTTAAAGCGTGTATAAGTGAAAATATGATACTTGGACTTACCTCAATTGGAGTAGATGGAGAAGGAGTAGATGTAGTTACTAACACTTATAAACCTAGAATATATGTAAATAGTAATACAATAATAGCGACAGCCAGTAGCTTAGCTTTAGGAAGTGATATAACAAAAGAAATTCTAGAATTAACAAATATAACAACACCCCTAGGAAATATAGTTATATTCAAAGCTTTAAGTGATGGATATATAGAACTTGCAGGTCCATCTATAAATAGTCAGGTAAAATATGTATGCGATAGGTTAAAGTATTATGGAGCAGATTTGAGTATAGTGGATGGAGCTTTATCTAGAAAGACGTTAGGATCACCATCAATAACAGAGTCAACTATATTTTGTAGTGGAGCTGTAATAAATAAGGACATAAATAAGGCCATAGAAAAAATTGTATATGAAGCTAATATTTTAAATCTTGATAAAGTTAATGATAATAAATTTTATGAAATTTATGAGAATATAAAGTACAAAAAGGTTAGTATAGTAAAAAATGATTATACATATAAAAGCTTAGATATAAACACAACATTAAGCTCTTCAAAAGAAATTATAGACAGTATAGATGGAAATACTAAGTATATAGTTTTTAATGGAATAGTTACTGATGATTTTATAAACACAATGATAAAAAGTGGAAAAGATTACAAGAACATAACTATATTAGTTGAGGATAGTACAAAAATATTTTTAGAAAAGATGTATTTGAAAAGTTTATAAAGCTTAAAGGCAACATTAGATCAATAAATAAAGTAAATCTAATAGGAGTAAGTATAAACCCAACTTCAATAGAAGGTTATGGATTTGATGAAAACTATTTCATAGACACTATACAAAGTAAGACTGATATAAAAGTATTTAATGTAATGAGTTTTTAAAAAACAATTTTTTAGAAACAAGAAGGTGATAATATTAAATCATTTATAATAAACGAAGTAAATACAATTACAGCATATGGAGGGATGGAAAAAGTAAAATAAAGATATATAGAAAAGAAAATAAACTTAAGCTGGTAAAAGAACTTAGCTATGTTGAAGATATGGTCAATAGCTTTAAAAAAACAAAGATTTGCATCAGGATATACAATATGAATTTTGTAAAGTGAAAAATATTAAAAATACAATTGCAAGATTAGAAAATAAAGACATATTAGATGAAATAGAGTTATTTGAAATTAAAAACTTTGCTATAAACGTTAATAAAATAATGGAATATTATTCAAAGTTAAATTTAAATGTAGACTATATAAATTTTAAAAGTTTAGGGAAAGTTGTAAAACTATTAGACCCAGACAATTTGAAACTAACGACTTTTCAAATATATGAAGCCTATAGTAAACAATTATTACTTATAAGGCAAAATAAGCTTAATGTAGAAAAAGAAATATTTAATTCAACGGATATAGAAATAATAGAAAAATTAAAGAAGAAAAGACTTGAGATAGTTATTCAAGAAGATAAAGAAGTCCTAAAAATAAGGAAAAATTTAACTGAAGAACTATACAATTATTTAATAGATATAAAAGAAAATATAACTAATATAGGAAAATTAGATTTGCTTATTGCAAAAGCTGATTTAGCAATAAAGTATAATGCTATAAAACCAAATATAAATGAAGAAAATAAAATTTATTTTAAAAAACTAGTAAATCCAAATCTTAAAAAAATTTTAGATTCGCAAGGAAAGAAATATATACCAATAAGCATAGATATTGATAAGAAAATAACTATAATAAGTGGAGCTAACATGGGTGGCAAAAGTGTAAGTATGAAAACTATAGCACTTAATTTATATTTGTTTCAATGTGGATTTTTTGTATTTGCTAAAGAAGCCAACTTATGCATCTTAGACTTTATATATTTAGTAAGTGATGATATGCAAGATATAAGTAAAGGGTTAAGTACATTTGGAGCAGAAATAATAAAATTAAAGGAAATAACAAAGCTTATTAAAATAAGAGATGGATTCATAGCATTAGATGAATTTGCAAGAGGAACCAATCCAATAGAAGGTAGATTACTTTTAAGATCAATTTGTGAATATTTAAAACGATATAATTCAATAAGCTTAATATCGACTCACTTAGATGATATAAATATTAGCGAGGTTGACTATTATCAAGTAATAGGATTGAAAAATGTAGACTTTGAGGGTTTAAAACGTCAAATAGATTTAATGATAGGCACAGATAAAAATTCAAATGGTGTAAAAATACTTCAAGAGTATATGGACTACAGAATGGAAAAAGTAAGCAAAGAAACTAAAGTTCCAAAAGATGCTATAAATATATGTAAATTATTAGGTCTTGATAATGAAATAATTAATATAGCAAATAAATTAAGTGAATAGGAAGTTAAGGGGGATAATATGAGTAAGTTAAATTTAGATTTAAGCATAGTTGAGAAAGCTCGTAAATCAGCACAAAACATAGCACTAGACACACAAGAATTTATAAACAAGCACACGACAGTAGCTGTTGAAAGAACTATATTAAGATTACTGGGGATAGATGGTGTAGATGAATTTGGGGTACCACTTCCAAACATAGTTGTAGATAGTATAAAAAATTCTAACAATGGATCTTTAGGAATGGGTGTTGCTTACTATATAGGTAATGCTATGATAAACACAAGTCTTAATCCACAAGAAATAGCAGAAAAAGTATCTAAAGGAGAATTAGATGTATCTTCACTTAAAGAAAATGATGTGTTTGAAATTAAGCTTAAAATAAATGAAATAGCTAGAAAAAGTGTAAATAAAATAAAAGAAAATAGAAATAAAAGAGAAAAATTCTTAAATGAGTATGGAGATAAAAAGGGACCATATTTATATTTAATAGTTGCAACAGGTAATATATACGAAGATATTACTCAAGCAGTAGCAGCTGCTAAGCAAGGAGCGGATATAATAGCAGTAATTAGGACAACAGGGCAAAGTTTACTTGACTATGTACCATATGGTGCTACTACTGAAGGATTTGGGGGTACATATGCTACAGGTGAGAATTTTAGATTAATGAGAGAAGCACTAGATAATGTTGGAAAAGAATTAGGAAGATATATAAGACTTTGTAACTACTGTTCAGGGTTATGTATGCCAGAAATAGCGGCATTAGGAGCCCAAAATAGATTAGATGTTATGCTTAATGATGCATTATATGGAATATTATTTAGAGATATAAATATGAAGAGAACTATGATAGATCAATACTTCTCAAGAATAATAAATGGATATGCTGGGGTTATAATCAACACTGGTGAAGATAACTACTTAACAACATCAGATGCAGTAGAAGAAGCACATACTGTACTTGCGTCGCAATTTATAAATGAACAATTTGCTTTAATAGCAGGCCTTCCCGAGGAACAAATGGGTCTTGGCCATGCATTTGAAATAAGTCCAGATGTTGAAAATGGATTCTTATATGAATTAGCGCAGGCTCAAATGGCTAGAGAAATATTTCCTAAAGCTCCACTTAAATATATGCCACCTACTAAGTTTATGACTGGGGATATATTTAAAGGTCAAGTTCAAGATGCGTTATTTAATATGGTAACAATAATGACAGGTCAAAAACTTCATTTACTAGGAATGCTTACAGAGGCTATACATACACCATTTATATCAGATAGAGCTATATCTATAGATAATGCTCAATATATATTCAATACTATGAAAGATTTAGGTAGTGAAATAGAGTTTAAAAAAGATGGTATTATGTGCACTAGAGTTAATGAAGTTTTACATAAGGCATATGAGTTAATATCTGAGATAGAAAAAGAAGGATTATTTAAAACATTAGAACAAGGAAAGTTTGCTGGAATAAAGAGACCTGTTGATGGTGGAAAAGGACTTGATGGAGTTGTTATCAAAGAGAATTCATACTTCAATCCATTTGTAGATTTAATGTTAGAAAAAGAGTTATCGTTAGGGGGAAGCTGTTAATGAGTGGATTATATTCAATGGAAAATAAGGAATACGATAAGAATCTTGATTTTAAAAATATAAAACCATATGGAGATACTTTAAATGATGCTAAGGTTCAAGTAAGTTTTACATTGCCTATAAAGGATGATGAAAAAGGTATAGAAGCTGCAAAACTTACAGCTAAAAATATGGGGCTTTCTGATATAAATATTGCACATCATAAAGCATTAGATGGTGAATTTACATTCTATGTAGCATATGGAAATTTAGAAAAAGGTGTAAATTATGAAGATATACATGTAGAAGTAGCACAAGAAAATACAATGGATAAATATGAGATAGAAAAGTATATAAAATCAAATATAAAAAGAAATGTAGTAATAGTTGGGGCTAGCACTGGGACAGATGCACATACTGTTGGTATAGATGCAATTATGAACATGAAGGGGTATGCAGGAAACTACGGATTAGAAAGATATGAAGGAGTAGAAGCATATAATTTAGGGAGCCAAGTTCCAAATGAAAACTTTATAAAAAGAGCAATAGAGCTTAAAGCAGATGTACTATTAGTTTCTCAGACTGTAACCCAAAAGAATATTCATATAGAAAACTTAACTAACTTAGTAGAGTTATTAGAAGCAGAAGGTATTCGTGATAAGGTTGTACTTATTTGTGGAGGTCCTAGAATAACTCATGAACTTGCAAAGGAACTAGGATATGATGCAGGATTTGGGCCAGGAAAGTTTGCACAAGATGTTGCCAGTTTCTTTGTAGAAGAATTAGTTAATAGAGATTTAATATAATAAAGTTTACATAATATATTAAATTATCATTTAAATATAAACAAAATATTATCTTAAAATTATAATTAAATGACTTATGCACCATATACCACATATTAGTGCATAAGTCTATAAATTAATTGATATTATGAGACATAGTATAAAAGACTATCAAAGTTATACAATATATCAAGGAGGCTTACCTTATGAGGTTTTGGGTTGGATTATATAGATTTTTTGTTGGACTATTTAAGTTTTCACCAGTATTTATACTGGCAGGTTTAATGATTTCGGGGATGAACTGCTTAATAGCAGCTCCAATAGCAACTATATATGCATTTATAGTTGCGTCATTAACAGAGAAGTGTAAGTTTAATGATTTAGTTGATTGTGCAGTTGACAATGTAAAACATTTAAATTTAGTTTTTTTTATACTAATGCTTGCATATGCAATGGCTGAAGCATTTATGTCAACGGGAGTAGGGGCATCCTTGGTAAATATAGCACTTTCTCTAGGTGTAACAGGAAGGACAGTAGCAGTTGTTGCATTTTTAGTTACAGCAATTCTTTCGGTAGCTACTGGAACATCATGGGGAACATTTGCAGCATGTGCTCCAATATTCTTATGGTTAAATCACATGGTTGGGGGAAATATTCTATTAACTACAGCATCTATTGCTGGGGGTGCTTGTTTTGGAGACAATATTGGGCTTATTTCAGATACAACTGTAGTAAGTTCAGGAATACAAGATGTTGAGGTCGTAGATCGAATTAAGTCTCAAGGTCCTTGGTCTATAATTTGTTTAGGAATAACAGTTATTGTTATATTTGCATTAAGTACGTATATGGAATTACCTACTCAAGCTACAAATGCTACAGCTGCTATAAATCAGATCCCGCATCAAGTTATGGTTGATTTAGAAGCTGAAAGACCATCAGCAGTAGAGTTATTAAATCAAGTAAAATCAGGAGTTCCATATTACATGGCAATACCATTGATACTAGTTTTGGCAGTAGCGATAAAAGGACTACCTACACTAGCTTGCTTATCTATTGGTATATTATCATCATTTATATTAGGAACTTTTGCAGGTACTGTTGAATCTTTAAAAGCTTTTTTAGATTTAATGATGTCAGGATTTGCGGATGCAGGTTCATGGGTTATAGTTATGATGATGTGGGTTGGAGCATTTGGTGGAATAATGAGTAAGATGAAAGCCTTTGAGCCTCTGTCAATATTAGTATTAAAAATATCTAGGAATGTAAGGCAATTAATGCTTATGAACGGGTTACTATGCTTCGTAGGAAATGCTGCGCTTGCAGATGAGATGGCTCAAATTGTTACAGTAGGGCCTATAATTAAAGAATTAGTTGAAGAAAATGTAGAAGGAAGTGCAGAGGATTTATACCAATTACGTTTAAGAAATGCAACATTTTCAAGTTCTTTGGGCGTATTTGGGTCTCAATTAATACCATGGCATGTATATATAGGATTTTATTTAGGGATATTAACAGCTGTGTATCCACTTCACAATTTCGTACCATTGATATTATAAAGTATAATATTATGGCATATGTTACAATTGGGTCAATACTGATATTAACCGTAACAGGATTTGATAAATTTATACCAAAGTTTGGATTGCCAAGTGAACCAAAAGTCAAACTAAAGAAAGAAGAGAAAAGTCAAGAAGTAAATAACATAGTTTTATAAGGTTTATATGATTGAATTCAACTAAATAAATAGAACATGATTAGATTGACATAAACATAAATATTTGGGAAATCAACTATATGTGATAAAATAAATGTAAAGAATACATATTAGGAGAGATATAGTAATGAAAATAAATTTGTTATGTCATTTAGCGGGGGAAAAGATAGCACACTGGCATTATATCGTATGATAAAAAAAGGTTATGAGCCAGTAGCTCTTTTAACAACTGTAAAAAAAGATGCTGATAAATCATGGACACATGGAATAAATAAAAGGTTATTAAAACAAGTAAGTGAAAGCTTAGACATTCCATTATTAGAAGTTGAATGTGATGTTTGTGAGTATGAAAAAGAGTTTGAAAAGAGCTTAATAAAAGCAAAGGAACTTGGCGCAAGTATTTGTGTATTTGGAGATATAGATATCGAAGAACATAAAAATTGGGATGTGGAAAGATGTAAAAATTCAGGAATTGAAGCTAGTTTTCCATTATGGCAAGAAGATAGAGAATCATTAGTTTATGAATTTATAGAAAGTGGATTTACAACTATAATAAAAACTGTAAATTTAGATTATTTAAATGAAAGTTTGTTAGGGAAAAAACTTACAAAAAATGTTGTTCTTGAAATTAAAAATTCTGGAGCAGATGCTTGTGGTGAAAATGGAGAATATCATACGTTTGTAATAGATGGACCATTATTTAAAGAAAAAGTATCTTTTGAAAATAAAGGTATTGTAATTGAAAGAAATTATGGACATTTAAATATTGTATAGAAAAAGCTATCTTAAAAAAGATGGCTTTTTGCGCTACAAATCAAAAAATACACATATTAATGTGCATAAATTAAAAATTGAAGAGGTAAATATAGCTATGGGAATTATGTAAAATAGTAACCATTATATTAACTTAAATTAAAGCAAATAATAATAAAAATAAATACTAAACTAATTTAAGAAGGTGACACTAAATGCAATCATCTAAAGGAATTAAGTTTTTTATTTTTTTAATAATAAATATGCTAATAGTATTATTGCCAAATGATGTTTATTCAATGCAAAAAAATCAAAAAATACCGCAAGAAGTTATAATAGGGGGAGAATTATTGCATATGGAATTAAATACTGAAAAAGTAATGATATTTGGAGTAGAAGAAAACTTATATATTAAAAATTATGATTTAATAGACTGTATAAGTGGAGATGCAGTAAAAAGGATATTTAATCAAAATGAAAAATGTATTATCTAAGCAAGATATAATAAGTATTATTATATCTATGAAAGAAGATGAAAATAAATTTGAGTTTAATAAGAAAAATAAAAATAAATGTAAGTGTTGATAAAAACAACTTAAACCAGAATATTTAGTAGATAAAATTCCATATACAGCAACTTTAACTTATATAAACCCACAAAATTTAAATTTTGGAGCAGTAGGTCACGATATTAAATTTGAGGGAGATCAAAAATTAATTACAAATAAAGGCGAAATATATAAGTCAAATTTATCTCGTATAAAAAAATCATCTAAAAAGTATGTAGGAAATATAAGTGGAAATAAAAGTAAAAATTTATTAGGAATAATTACAAATATTGGAAGTCATAGTGTCAAAGGTAATATAAACTCACTACAAAATAGCAAAGAGAAAAAAATATGTAAAATTGCAAGTGAAAATGAAGTTAAATTAGGACAAGCTTTTGTAGTTATGAAACACAATGAAAGTGAAGAGAAGCATTATAAAATAAATATTACAAAAATTAATAAAATGGATAAACAAATAGAGAGTTTTGATTTTAAAGTAGAAGATGAACAATTAATTAAAAAATATGGAGGAATAACACAAGGAATGAGTGGATCTCCAATTATTCAAAATGATAAGTTAATAGGATCATTATCATATGTAATGACTAAGGATACTTTAAATGGGAATGGAGTTTATATAAAAACAATGATGAAAGATTAATCTTTCATCATTGTTCTTTTTTAAATTCAATCCAAATAGGAGCTGTAACCGATATTTTATCATTATTTTGATAGATTTTTACATAATAATAAGAATCTTTTAAAGTAGAAAGCTTTAATTCAAGTTTAGCTAAGTTGGAGCTAAAATTTTTATATGCAACTATTTTTCCATCGTTAGAAATCACTTCAATTCTTTTAATTTTGTCTTTAAGATCATTATCAATTACACTTATATTAAAATATAAATTTGATGTATTTTTTATAGTAGAACCCATCACTTGATCATTTATACTATAGTCTATTTTTATATTCTTATCTTGAGTAGCATATACTCTCATGTTTTTTAAAGAATCATAAAAAGAATTTTCGTTCAGTCCTGTACATAAAACAACTGTTCTAAATTCATTTGCCACTCCCCAATCAGTTCTATGATTATCTTGATTAGATGTAGGAGCTAGATGCCAACCTAAATCTAAAGCTTTTTGATATTCCTCAAAAGCTATTCTGTTTTTAATTATATCACTTTTATATCCATTACAAACTTCAATTAAAGAAATTACACTATCTGCATCTTTATTGTATTTAAAGTTATTAAATCTTCCAAATGTATCACAAGGATGATTAAACTGAGCAATTAAATCATCATGTTTAGAAATTTCTTTGTAAAAATCTTCTAAATTAGAGTAAAGAGAATCATTTGTAGATACAAAGCCATTAGTATTAAACACATTTATATGACCTATAGGATCTTTATTATTTTTAAAAGGATAAGTCATTTCAAAACCTTTAAGAGCTAAAAATTTATCATTAGAAGTATAATCATTTGATACATTAATTAAACTTGTCCATTTAGAACTTAAACTTCCATCATCTAAAGTAACTTCTGTATCTTTATCTAACATATTTGAATGATCTGTTATTGCAAAAAAATCTAGTTTAGCTTTGAATTTAGAAGTATAGTAAGCATCTTCAAAACTACCATGGCCATCACTATTTGATGTATGAGCATGGATTAGACCATAATAATGGTTATAATTTGGAGACCCAACATTAAAATACCATTCAGCCTTAGATTTATTTTTATTTATATCACTGACATGAACTTCTATTATTTGAGTACCTCTTTTAAATTTATTTTTAGGTTTATAAGAAATTGAATTATCTTCGATTTTGCAATACTTAGTAACATCTTTATAATTAACAAAGAACTTAATACTTTTTAAATCTATATTATTTTCATCTTGAAAAGTAGCTCGTATAGTAGGTTTAGAAATAATGTATTGCTGTGCATTAATAGGAGAAACGATATCTATTTTAGGAGCTGTAGTATCTTTTAGGTTTAAAGAATATACATTTAAAGTTGAAAAAATAAATATAAAAAATAATATGCATATATATTTAAGTTGTGCCATAATAATCAGTCCTTTACATGTTATTTTAATTATATATTTATCAAATTTTATTTTTAAATTCATGTAAAATAATGCAAAAAATATAAAATTTATAAATTGTTAAAGTATATAAAATCTAAAAAATTAACACAATAATAATTAGTCGCTTTATTTATGTCAATATAATCATTAAGGAGGTTTTGAATTGGATATAGCTATAAATTTAATTGGCGGATTAGGGTTGTTTTTATATGGTATGAATTTAATGGGTAATGGTCTCCAAAAGTCAGCAGGAGAGAAGTTAAAGAAAATTATAGGCTTACTTACAAGTAATATATTTATGGGTGTTTTAGTTGGTACAGTTGTAACAGGAATTATACAAAGTAGTAGCGCAACTACGGTTATGGTAGTTGGATTTGTAAATGCAGGTATAATGAGTTTAACACAAGCTATAGGGGTAATAATGGGAGCTAATATAGGAACTACTATAACAGCTCAATTAGTATCATTTAATCTAGAAGGTTTAGCTCCAATAGCTTTAGGTATTGGGATTGTTTTGTTTTTATTTGCTAAAAAAGCAAAGATAAAAAATATTGCAGAAATATTAATTGGATTTGGGATATTATTTACTGGTATGGAGTTTATGAAAGATGCAGTAGGACCTTTAGCTGAGTATCAAGGATTTAGAGATGCGCTTGTATATTTTGGACAGCACCAGTTTTTAGGTGTTTTGGCTGGGTTTGCTATTACTGGAATTGTTCAAAGTTCAAGCGCATCTATGGGGATGTTAATAGCACTAGCAACTCAAGGTTTAATACCTATAACATCGGCACTACCAATATTATATGGAGATAACATTGGGACTTGTGTGACATCTTTATTATCTAGCATAGGTGCAAATACAAATGCGAAAAGAGCAGCGGTAATGCATTTGACATTTAATATTATAGGAACCTTATTATTTATATTGATTTTAAATAAACCTATAGTTGCATTAGTAACGAGTATAAATCCTGGGGATGCAGCAAGACAAATAGCAAATGCACACACTTTATTTAATTTAATAAATGTTATAATTTTAATTCCTTTTGCTAAGTTTATAGTTAACATAGCAATTAAATTAGTACCAGATAAAGAAACAAAAGAAACAAAAGAAACAAAATACTTAGATGAAAGAATGTTAGAAACACCGTCTATTGCATTAGGAAACGTTGTAAAAGAAATTGTAAGCATGGGAAATCAGGCGAAAGAAAGTTTAAACAATGCTATAAACTCATTTTTAGATCAAGATAATGAAAAAGCTCTTAAGTGTTTAGAACAAGAAAAAAATATAAATAAATTGCAAAAGCATATTTTAAACTATTTACTAAAATTATCTAAATGCCCACTAGATGATAACGAAAGAGAATTAGTTGATCTAATGTTTAACACCGTAAATGATATAGAAAGAATTGGAGATCATGCTGAAAATATTGCTGAATTAGCTCAATCATCTATGGATTCTAGTATAAACCTATCTAGTAAAAGTCAAACTGAAACTAAAGAGATATACGATAAGGTTTTACTTAGCATAGAGTATTCTATTAAAGCATTACAAGAAAATGATAAAACTTTAGCTCAGAAAGTTTTTGAAATAGAAAATGAAGTAGATGCTATGGATAAATCATTTAGATCAAATCATATGTTGAGATTAAATCAAAATAAATGCAGTGTTGATTCTGGGGTTTTATATTTAGATCTACTTAGCAACTTAGAAAGAATTGCAGACCATTCTTTAAACATTGCACAAAGAGTGATATAAAAACAAGTAAGCTTAAAGGCTTGCTTGTTTTTTAGTTTAAGAATATTATATTAAGGAAATTTTTTATATATTTAAGAGTGTACAGACATTAAACCTAAGATATGTTTAATATAATTTATAAAAGACTAATTATATCTTAGGAGGAATCGGCATGATAATAGATGCAATAGAAGTAAAAGTGAAGAAAAATGATGTGAAAAAATTTGAGAGAGATAATATACCATTGATGAGTAAAGTTATACAATTAAACCCTAGGATAAGAAATACAACCCTTAAGTACATAGAGCATAAAGTTATAACTTATGATATAGTTATTAAAATAAAAGGTAAGAGTATATTTAAACAGGAAATAAATAGAAGTAAAATTATAATGTTAGTAAATACTCATACTGGTTTTTCAAAATCTATAACTAAAGCTCCAGATACATATAAAGTAAACATATCTAAAAATAATATAAAAAATCAGAAATGGATGAAGTTCATATGTTAGAAAATATAAAAAATGAAATGATTAAAGTAATAAAAAATAATGTTATAAACAGCAAATGTCATATACATGATATAAAAGTTTTAGATATTAAAAGCATATATAAACCTTATTGGGTAGGGACATACAATGGAAAATCAGTATTACTAGAAGCATAAAAAGCAGATATAAAATATCTGCTTTTATTTATTTTCTAAAATTTTTAAATCAGTATTATTAGAGGATTTTTTCTTTGTAAGATGATCTAAGCTTTTTATTGTATAACCCTCTTGTTCCCAATGAGTTAAAACATCATCTAATATATCTGCATTTGTTTTAGAATTAGGATGAAGAAGTAGTATTGCTCCAGGATGAGTTCTAGAGAATATTTTTTCTTTAGCTTCTTTATGACTAGGTTGTTTATCTTCATACCAGTCTACATAAGCAAAACTCCAAAATATAGTGTCATAACCTAATTGTTGAGTATACTCAAGCGATTTTTCACTGAATTTACCCATAGGAGGTCTAAAATATTTAGGCATTTCTTTTCCTGTTATTTCTTTATATCTATTTTCTACAGTTACAATTTCTTCTTTGAACTTATTGAAGTCAGTTATACTAGCCATAGAAGGATGGGACTTTGAATGATTACAAACTAAATGTCCTTCTTCAGTCATTCTTTTTACCATTTCAGGATTTGATTTTAGGTAATGATCTACTACGAAAAAAGCAGCAGGAGCATTATGTTTTTTTAAAGTGTCTAGTATTTTTTCTGTATTTCCACTTTCATACCCTGCATCAAAACTCAAATATAATACCTTTTCATTTGGATTTCCTACATAGTAAGCATTATACTTTTTAAAAAATGAAGCTTCTTTAATAGGTGTAGGCTGTTTTCCGTCATTTCTTGGATTAAAGTACCAACTATATTCTCTAGTTGTTGGATCTGTATTTAGTATTTGAGTTTTAATTTTATCAAATAAATCTAGCCTACCACTAATTAAAAATCCTGAAATTATAAAAAATACAATTATAAAAAGGAGTTTCTTTTTTTGATTTTTTCATTTTATCACCTCTATAATTTAAACGTTAATTATATTTTTACACATTATCCAAATATAATCTATGAAAAAATAGGATAAATAAATAAAAAATTAGGAAATAATATATTAAGATATGGAATTCAAAGGAGATAAATATGAAAAGATAATAATAATTATTTACTTTTAATTATAATTTTTATAAATATAAATATTAATGTATTTTGTAATGATAGCTATATAAATAATAAGTTAAATAAATTTTATTGAAAATGATATAGAATCAAAGTATATAATAGCTTATATAGATCATAACCTTGTCAATATAGATGATATAAATATAAAGGAAGTATTATAGAACGAATAGTTGATTATAATGAAGTTAAATTAAACTTCTATCAATTAGAATTTGATAAAATGTATAAAAAAAAACGTTAGAAATATGCAAACAAAACAAAATTTAAAATCAGAAATTAACATACTAAATGATGTTAATACTTATAATAATATATGCATGCACAGATTTAACTTTATAGACAATAAGCCAGATATAGTTAAAAGTTTAAAAGATATATACTTAAGTGGATATAAAATTGTATTAAAGGACAATAAATTTAAATTAAAAGTAAATCAAGAAATTTTAGAGTTAAAATATAAAAAATAGAAATTAAACCTAAACACTTAGATTAAGTGTTTAGGTTTAATTTGTAAGCTCATTTAAAAACATTTCAAACATAACTCCGTCATTTCTGTCTGTATCGAATTTAGATGTATATGAAATTACATTACTGATGAAGTTGTTAGCTTTTATAACGCTATTTTTTAATGAATGTCCATTTAATATCATACCTGTAAGAATAGACGTGAAGATATCGCCAGTACCACTATACGAAATATTATTAAATGGTGAAGATGTAAAATAAGCTTCATCTAAATTTTTATCAAATGATAAATTATAAATATAATCTTTAATTTTTATACCTGTAATAACAACTTTACTAGGACCTAAATTAGAAACTTGCTTTGCAATATTAACTAGATTGGATTCGTTTAAGTTGGTATTATTTAAATTTTCTCCAATTAGAATAAGAGCCTCTGTTAAATTAGGTGTAACTATATCCGATTTTTGTACGAGGCTTTTTATTTTATTACACATTTCATTATCAAATATAGGATATAAATCTCCGTCATCACCCATTACAGGATCTACAACTACTAATGAACTCTTATTATTATCTATAAAATTAGAAACTATATTAACTTGGTCCTTAGATCCTAAAAACCACTATATATACAGTCAAACTGTATATGAAGATTATCCCAAACATTTTTATATTTATTCATCTCGTTTGTCAAATCTAAAAATGAATACTCTGGAAACCCTGTTTGACTTGATAATATAGCTGTTGGGAATGGGCAACATTGAACTTTTAAAGCTGATAGTATTGGAATAGCTACAGTTAAAGAACATCTTCCTATACCAGATAAATCATGAATAGCGGCCACTTTTTTTAACATAAAACAAACTCCTTTAAATAGTAATATAATTATATATTACTATTAAAGTAATTAATTTAT